>VFKD01000234.1 GCA_009885735.1 bacterium | reverse complement strand
GTGGGGCAACAGCCCGCACTCGCTTTACATCCCGTACGGGCAGTTTCGCAGCGGGAAGGAGATGGCCCATTGGTTCCTGCAGCATGGCGCTCGATACGCTCTCGTGAACTTGCAGTTTGCTCCCCAGGCGGCCACCCAGGAGGGCAGAGACGCAATGCGGGACGCGGTGCAGAACCACACGGAGCCGGGCCTAATGCTCTCGTGGTATAGCCCCAATGCCCCAGGACAAGAACCATGGCGCCCTCTCCTTGGCGACGCCATCAAGAACGGCGGCGCAGTGGTGATTCCCGAGGCATGCGCTCGCGGCGCGGTTGTGCTGGAGTTCCGGGAGCAGTCCGAGCGGAAATGACACAGAGAAGCAGTGTTTCCCCTGTGGCTCCTCCGCTCAGCCCGCTCACGCCGAAACCCTCTGCGCTGAAACGCGGTCAGCTATTTGCACTTATCGCGCTCATCGCTTCATCAGCACTACTGTCTGTAGGCCACTTGTTGGCAACTCCCGTCGCAACGACAACGGCGGTAAACTTCATCAATGCGCCGGACGAGGCGGCTCATCTGGAGTATGTTCGAGCAGTCGCGGTGGGCCACCGCCTTCCAACACAGGGCGATGCAACGTATCCAACCTATGAATGGCACCAGCCGCCACTCTACTATGCACTTGCGGCAGTCGTCTATCCACTCGGACCACATGCTATTCGTATGCTATCGATCCTGCTGGGCAGCATCACTCTGCTCTGCATTTTCACTCTTGCGCGGCGACTTGCGCCCAACGAGCCGCACGCCGCACTGCTTGCCGTGGGTCTAGCCGGGCTAACGCCGATGCGCCAGGCCATTACTGCCGCAGCAGGAAACGACGCACTCGTCGAGGCCCTGTTCGCGGCCTTCGCGGTCGTGCTCGTGGCGGTCCTTCTCGACGGATTTGGCCGACGAAGAGCCGTCCTATTAGGCGCACTGCTCGGTCTCGCGGTTCTTGCGAAGGCAACAGCGCTCGTTCTCGCGCCGCTTCCGATTCTCGCCACGCTCGTACTGTGGAGGCAGGGCGAACAAGCCGCAACGGCGGCATTGTCGCTCTGTCTCTGTCTTGCAACGGCCCTCGTGTTCGCGTCTCCCTGGCTCGTGCGGAACGTGAACTTGTATCATGAGATCATCCCAATGAAGGCATTTACCGAGGAGTTTCGGGGCACCATGAAAGCCACCGACTGGATCGGACAGCCTTTGGCGGTCGATGTGGTCAGTGGAGACCTCGTTCAGGGACCGCCGATGAATCGCACCGGCTACGTTCTGCTTGTCTCGAACTGGGCGTTCCGCACGTATTGGGCAGCCTACACGCCTCGCAACCTGGCCTCTCAGGGAGTGCCGCGCTTCCTGCCCCCTATCGCGTATGCGCTTCCCGCGATAATGGCGCTCCTTGCAGTAGGCGGCTTGGTTCGCCTTCACTTCCAGCGCAAGCAGTTCTTCACCGAACCGCAGATAGTGTGCATCGGGTTGATGTTCGTTCTGCTTGTCCTCGTGTCGGCAGCCTACGCAGGATTTGCCTGGACCTACTTCCAAGCGCAGGGCAGGTATCTCTATCCAGCCACAATCGCTCTTGCTGCCCTCGCTGCCCTTGGCATCCGCGCCGCGCTGCCCGAACGGTGGCGCACGGCCGCAACAGTAGGGCTCTTGACTGCAATGGCGCTCTCCAGCCTGCTCCTGCTCTTCGGCGCAGTCGTGCCGGCATATTCCGGCTTCTAGCAGATGCCCAACACGATAGAACGGATGTGTCCTAACGCCTCGGCCACTCGTGAGCTCGGCAGAACGCTCGGCTCAGTCGTTGACGCAAAGCAGGTGTTGCTCATACGGGGCGGTCTCGGCGCAGGGAAAACGACTTTTGTTCAGGGGCTGGCCGAAGGACTAGGCTGCACGGATGAACCGACAAGCCCAACGTTCAACCTCGTCCACGTCTACGCGGGTGGCCGCCTGCCGCTCGTTCACCTCGATCTCTATCGGTTGGGCAGCGAAGGGGAGGTTCTGGAATCCGGCTATGCTTCGCACTTCGAATCCGGCGCGGTAATCGCCATCGAATGGCCGGAGCGGCTAGGAGCGCTGACGCCGACGCACCACATCGCTGTGTGCATCGAACCAATTGGGAAGTCCGGCCGGCACATCACACTCGAGGCAATCGGCGGACAAGTGCTCCCGCATGCCGTTTGGCCGGCCCAGTGATCACGCTCGCGCTCGAGACCACTGCCGAGCGGTGCTCAGTCGCGCTAAAGGTTGGTGGCGCGGCGCCAATTGAGCGGTCGTTCATGCACGAGATGCGCCTCCTGGCTCGCCTGACCGATGAGGTGGAGCAGTTGCTTCGCGATTCGAACCTATGCTTGACGAATGTCGAGCGGCTGGTGGTCTGCACGGGTCCCGGCTCGTTCACAGGCACGCGCATTGGGCTAGTCACCGCGAAGGTGTGGGCAGCGACGCTGAGCATTCCAATCGTGGGAATCTCCATGCTGGAGGCAATCGCACATCTTGCACGCGACGAAGCGGCTGTCTGCTCGCTGATACGCGCCCTTCCGGGAATGGCGTACGTGGGTCTCTGGATTGCCGGCAAACCAGCCGCCGAGCCCGCAATGCTGAGCGCTGCGGCTCTCGCGGAGTTGCTGGCGAGATCCCAACAACCGATTTGGACACTCTGCGGGCCGGGAGTGGACACACTGACTGCCGAGATCGAGACGGAGTGCGGCAGGCTTGGGGTGATTACCACAACCGTAGACATTGGGCCGATCTCCGCCCTAACCTTGATAGAGATGGCCGAACACTTTGGGCGAGACGGAAGGTCAACCGATGCACAGTCGATCTCAGCCGCCTACGTCGCGCCACCCCGTACCGCACCACCCAAAGTGTCTACAGCATCTGCGATGAGTAGGTCCGAAGCAGCCCAATGACCTTGCCGATTACTCGACTGTCCTCGCGGGTGATCTCGATAGGAT
>VFKD01000324.1 GCA_009885735.1 bacterium | reverse complement strand
GACAAAGGGCACAAGAAGCACGGCTCGGTGAACCCGAACTTTGAGGGTGGTCAGACTCCGCTCCATCGGCGCCTGCCGCAGTTGCGCGGCTTCAAGTCGCTGAACCGCATCTCGTATGCGGTGATCAACGTGGGAGCGCTTGAGGTGCTTGAGGACGGAACCGAGGTCACGCCACAGTCGCTCTTTGCTCTGGGCGTGACGCGCGATGCCGCCGAGAAGCTCAAGATTCTAGGGGATGGCACGCTCACCAAGAAGCTGACGGTTCGTGCGCACAAGTTTAGTAAAGCCGCGGCAGATAAGCTGGCCGCCGTCGGTGGGACTTCAGAGGTACTGTAAAGTGATCGACTCGCTCATTCAGGCGTTTCAAATCCCAGAGCTCAAGAAGCGGATTGTCTTCAATCTCGCGATGTTTGCCGTGTTTGTGCTCGGAGTGCATGTTCCCGTGCCAGGAGTCGATCACGACAAACTTGATGCACTGTTCGGCCAAGGCGGCATCCTGGGCTTCGTAGACATGTTCGCGGGCGGCGCATTGCGAAAGATGACTCTCTTTGCGATGGGCATCACTCCTTACATCAATGCATCCATTATCATGCAGATGCTCACGCTCGCCATTCCGAAGCTCGAGATGCTGAGCAAAGAGGGTGAATCGGGACGCAAGCAGATCGGGCGCATCACGCGCTATCTGACGATTGTCTTGGCGCTGTTCCAGGCGATTGGATTCAGCGTCTCGTTTCGAGACGCGAGCACTGGGGTTCTCGGCGTCATTCAGATGTGCGCCATTATGACTGCAGGGACGTGTCTGCTTCTGTGGCTCGGCGAGCAGGTGACGGAAAAGGGAATCGGCAACGGCGTCTCATTGGTTATTTTTGCAGGCATCATGACGAGCATGCCGTACCAGCTTAGTCAAGTTCTAGCCTCGGCGCAGAGCGGGCTCATCAATCCTGTAAACATTGCCATCTTCATCGCCATGTTCCTTGGAACGATCTACGGCATCGTGCTCATTACGCAGGGTACGCGCCGCATCCCAATCCAGCATGCAAAGCGCGTTGTGGGCATGAG
>VFKD01000190.1 GCA_009885735.1 bacterium | reverse complement strand
GCGCCCCTGCGACGAACCGCCAGCCTCAGGGCTGCCCGGTCCGCTGGAGATGGATCTGGAAGAGCCGTGAACGTGGGCTTGGGCGCCTCCACGATAGCTTCGACCCTTGGCTTTTCCTGCACCGCAATAGGATCTCGCCTGTCCGAGAAGCTATTGCCTCCCACGGTGGACAGCGCGCCGAACAGCCCAATCACTGCCGCCGGCCTCCAAGCAATCTGAAACACCTGCGGACGCTGGACCGGGCTGAAGCCCCGAGCCATCTGTTCCGCTGTGTCGAACCCCTTGAATCCCAGCTTTGCGCCACGCAGAAGTGCGTTGCGCACCTGGGTCGGCAGCGTGTAGTCCACCGCCGCCTTCGCCGCCGGACGGAGCAGATCGATGCCCGTCGCGTGTCGATACAGCATCACTGCCAGAGCTGACAAGTCATCGCGCACCTCGGTGGACTGTGCCATGGTCGCATCGCGACCGCAGACGGCCAGTTTCCTGGCAGATGCTCCAAACACAGGATCCGTGAGTACGGCGCCCTTTGAAGTCAGAATGACATTGTTCTCCTGGACGGAGCCGTGCCTCACTCCATTATCACGAAGGTGATCGAGGGCCCTCGCTAGGTCTGAAGTAATGCTGCCAAGACCACCTAGAGTCAACTGCCCGCCTCGCTGGTGGTGGTCGGCAAGTGAACTGCCGACGACGAAAGGTCGGCAAGCAACGAGTCGTCCATGCTCGCAGGAAACGTCTTCAATCCGGGCAATGCCTGGGTGTTGCACGGTGTCCAGCTTGCTGAGGTCGTTCGCAACTCGGGACGCCCTCGCGGCAGCCTCGGTTGGAGTGAGCCAGTCTGGGCTGGTTAGTTCTTTGTACAGCCAATCGGAGCGGTCGTTTCCTGCGCCTGCGGCGGTCCATGCCACGGAGTGCTGGTTGCGACCGAGTGTTGAATGCATCGGTTGTCGCTCGAAAGCGGGAATAGTAATACTCATCCTTAAGGTCCTCCTCGCCTTGCCCGTATTATCGGACAAACCCGGCAAAACTTACAGGATGAATGTGTGGCAATCTCGCCGGACACGAAATCCAACCTTGGTGGCATGCGCGTCCCGCGCATGGACGTGTACGGGCGAGACGCCCGTGCCACGATAGAGTTTCGGAGCGCGCCCGTCTCGGGCGCATCAAGATCGGGCTGATTGCATCAGGGGGATTTGCGCGTTGTCGCGAGCGTGGCAGGCGGGACGCCCGCGCTCCATTGAATGCGCATGGACGTGTACGGGCGAGACGCCCGTGCCACGATAGACTTTCGGAGCGCGCCCGTCTCGGGCGCATAGAGCTCGAGCAGACCGCATCAGAGGACGTTGCGCATC
>VFKD01000679.1 GCA_009885735.1 bacterium | reverse complement strand
TTTCCCCTCAAGTTTAGGAGACCAGATGAACACCTTGCAGCCAAGCCCAGAGCCGATTGGCATATTCGTCCTGGCCGCTGCCGGATCATGGTCCGGGACGGTTGAAGCGCAAGGCCCAGACCATATCCGAGTGCGGTTTCAGCCCGGCGTGGGCCAAGATGCGCCGAGCCTGACTGTGGGAGAGCGCGTGGAGTGCAGCCTGGTGGATGGCTCGCGACGCCACAACTCCACCGGCAAGGTGCTCAAGCAGTCGGACTCCGTTGCCTGGATTCAGGTTCCGGCCACTTGGACACAGCGAGAGCAGCGTGCGGCGCAGCGAGCAGCGGTTGGGTTCAGCGTCACCTACGACTATCTCGGCGAGACGTACGTGGGCCGATGCCTGAACGTGAGCGTGGGCGGCATGCGGCTTCGAGTTCCGTCTCCACCCGCCGAGTCCTCTAGGTTGAGGGTAAAATTCGTGCTGCCGGGTGAGACGCGAGCGGTGAGTACGGAAGCGCAAGTCATTCGACTGTCGGACTCGTGCGAGGAGAAGCAGCAGTATGAGGTGGGCTTGAAGTTCTCCGGAATTGTGCCGGAGCTTGGCGCGTATCTTGCCACCGTGCTCCACGTTCAATCCGCACCGTAGGAGCAGGTAAGCCGGCCTCACTTCCCGAACTCATAAGCAGTTGAACTGATGAGTGGAAGCGAGGCTGCTGCATGAAGTACCTGCTGTTGGTGCCGGATGGGATGGCGGATGAGCCTCAAGAAGGTCTCAACGGCAAGACTCCCCTCGAGGCGGCTCGCACTCCCAACTTCGACTCTCTCGCCCAGCGTGGAACCGTCGGAATGGTCCACGTCACCCCTGCCGGGATGTACCCAGGGAGCGATGCGGCAAACATGTCGCTGCTCGGCTATGACCCCACTCTTCACTACACCGGGCGAGGCCCTGTGGAAGCCGCGGCGATGGGCATCCCGATGGACCCCAGGGACGTGGCTTTCCGATGCTCGCTGGTGACCACCGACGGTAAGTCGATGCTGGACTACAGCTCGGGTCACGTTGCCACCCAAGATGCCCGCGCTCTCATTGAGCTTGCCGCCTCGAAGCTCCTGGGTCCGCGGCTGAACCTCTTTCCCGGCATTTCTTACCGCCACATTCTGCTCTGGAACGATGGTCCCACCGAGGTGCAGACGCACCCACCACACGAGAACATGGGTCGCCCACTCGAGGAGATTCTCCCCACGGGCGAGCAAGAGTCTCGGCTTCGCCAGTTGGTTTGGGACTCCCTGGACCTCTTGTCGAACCACCCCTACAATCGTCGCAGGCGAGACGAGGGCAAGCCCGAGGCGAACACGCTCTGGCCTTGGGGACAGGGCAGGGCGCCTCACCTCGAATCGTTCGCGCTCCGCCGAGGACGGACTGGGGCGGTGATTACCGGTGTGGACGTCATTCGTGGACTTGGGCGTCTCGCAGGTCTGGAGGTTGTGGATGTTCCAGGCGCAACCGGCTACTTCGATACAGACTACGCGGCCAAGGCACGATATGCGCTCGCGGCTTTTGACCGGCACGACTTCGTGTGGGTTCACGTAGAGTCGCCGGACGAGGCGGGGCACCTGGGCGACCTGGACGAGAAGATTAAGGCGATCGAGGCCATCGACCGCGATGTGCTTGGTCCGATTGTAGAGGGGCTCCGAAGGCTCGACGACTGCAGAATCCTTGTTGTTCCAGACCATGCCACGCCGATCCGCACTCGGGGACACCTCGAGGGACCAGTGCCGTATCTCCTGTTCGATTCGACCTCCATGCGCGCGGGAAAGGTTCCGTTCGATGAGCGCGCTGCCCACGAGCGCGTCCCGCGAATCGAGGAGGGCTTCAGGCTCATTGACGAGCTGTTCGGTTCCAAGCGAGCCTCTTAGCGCCAGTGGCATTCCTCCTCAGCGTTCGGAATCTCACGAAGTCCTTCGGCGCACGCAGGCTGTTCGACGACCTCACCTTCGGCATCGAAGAGCGCGAGCGCGTCGGGCTCATCGGCCCCAATGGCGCGGGCAAGTCGACTCTGCTGGCTATGCTGGCGGATCGCGAGAAGGCGGACGCAGGCGACGTCTCTCGTCGGCGCGGTTTGCGTGTTTCGCTGGTGAGCCAGTCCGACGAATTTCAGCCCGCTGACACCGTTCACCACGTTCTAGCTGTATCAGCGAACTCTGTATTGCACGACATCGGCGGGGCCCACGAGCGGGCGACCGTAGCTGTCTCGGAGTTCGGATTCGACTCCGGCGAACAGCCGATTGGCGACCTCTCGGGTGGCTGGCGCAAGCGGCTGCAGATAGCCTGTGCGAGGCTCGCGGAGCCGGATCTGCTGCTCCTTGATGAACCCACGAACCACCTCGACATTCCGGGCATCCTCGCGCTCGAGCAGATGCTGCTGTCGGCGAGCTTCGGCTGCATCGTGGTGACGCACGATCGCTACTTCCTCGAGAACGTCGCCACCCGCGTGATGGAGCTTCACCCGTCGTGGCCCCAGGGCTACCTCTCGGTAAGTGGGCCGTACAGTCGGTTCGTGGAGGAGCGCGCCGAGGCGGTGAGCCGCGAGGACAACAATCGGCGGGGCCTGGAAGCCAAAGCCCGCATTGAGAGGGCGTGGCTCGCCAGAAATCCGCAGGCGCGGACCACAAAGTCGGTCTCTCGCATTGCCGATGCCGGGGCTCTGCTCGACGAGCTGGCCGACGCCAACAAGCGAGGCAGCCTCGACAAGGCCGCCACCCTGCAGTTCAGCGGGTCGGGCAGGAAGTCGCGCGAGCTGATCGTTGCGACCGACCTCGGCATTGAGATGGAAGGACGACGGCTCCTGGTGGGGCTCGATCTGCTCCTCTCTCCCGGCGACAGGCTGGGCGTCGTCGGCGCAAACGGCAGCGGCAAGACGACTCTCCTAAAGACTCTGGCCCGCGACCGCGAGCCGTCCTCCGGAGCTGTTCGGCATGCGCACGGTCTGCGGCTGGTCTACTTCGACCAGCGCCGCGCGCCCATCGATCCCAGGGAGCGGCTGCGAGACGCACTCTCGCCCGCAGGAGACAATGTGGAGTATCTGGGGCAGTCGATGCATATCGTCTCTTGGGCCAACCGATTTCTCTTTGGCCGGGACGATCTCAACCGGCAGGTGGGCTCGCTCTCCGGCGGAGAGCAGAGCCGCCTGCGTATAGCCCAACTGATGCTGGTTCCCGCGGACGTGGCCATCCTTGATGAACCTACGAACGACCTCGACCTGGCGTCGCTCGATGTGCTGCAGCAGGGGCTGATTGACTTCCCCGGAGCGGTGGTGCTGGTGAGCCACGACAGGTATCTGCTCGACCGAGTCTCGACACGCATATTGGCGTTAGACGGTTCAGGCGGCCACGCCTTCTATGCGGACTACGCGCAGTGGGAGCGCTCGCTTGCGCCGTCTGATCCGCAGCGCCCAAGGCAACAGGCTCCGCGCGGTCCAAAGACGCCACAAGCGCGTCTCTCCGGCGCAGAGCGGCGGGAGCTGGGGGAGATGGAGGCGCGAATCGCCGAAGCAGAAGCAGCGGCCGAAGCCGCCAAGGCGAAGCTCACCGAGCCGGAAACCGCCACTCGCCCGGATCGCCTGCAGCAAGCGTGGGCGGATGTCGAGGCTGCGGACGCGCGAGTTGCCGCAATGTACGCGCGGTGGCAGGAGCTTGAGGATA
>VFKD01000520.1 GCA_009885735.1 bacterium | reverse complement strand
TATCCTCAAGGCGTGCGATGTTTTCCGGCGAACTCACTAGGACAAGGCGAAGGGGCCGTCCCTCTACCGAGACACCGTAGTCCACGACTCGAACTCTATCCTTGGCGGCTTCGGCAATGGCACGAATAACGCGCTCCTGGTCGCGAAAAGTCGTGTGAGTGCTGCCAATCTCGTAACCGAGAATGGCAGACGGCCTCGGAACCGACTTTCGATAGCCGCCATGCGAGTAGAAATCGTAGGGCTTATCGGCGAGAGCAGGAATTGCTGCGATGAAAAAGCAGAGAATGGCGAAAAGGCGAGTCAATAGAAGTCTCCCCAGGTTCGAAATCGAGATGCGCTTGACTAGCTGTCTTGAATCCAAAAATTTGGTGTAGTTGTGTAAAGTTTTGCGAACATGGGAATTGTCACCCTGAGCGGAGCCACAGCCGTATCGTGGCGCAGTCGAAGGGTCCGGCAGTAATCGTCCATTTATGTATGACCGGATGCTTCGGCTGCGGTTCGGAACGGCTGAACCTCCGCTCAGCATGACAGTACAATTGCTACGAAGTGCAGACTTTGCTGGAAGGGTATTCGCGACTTACAGACTCCTTGCAACTCGCTAACGTTTGAGGCCAGCACAACTCGTCGGTCTGAGGCAAAGCCTCGCTAGATGTATGGCAGTGAATTGTTCGGACGGAGCGGTATGGCGTGCTCTCCCAGCGCTGAAGCGCGGGGCTATTGAAGACAACCCCGCTGCGCGGGCTGGTACAGCAGGCTGCTTTAGCGGCGTTCTTCTGAGTAGCCTCGGCGTTCACGCCGGGGAGACTCCGTATGATGATGAGCTTGTCCGTGTGTGTGGTAGACAAGTGTCACAGAGTGGAGGGGAGCGCTGCCATCATTTGTGCTGGACGATTCCCTGCGGCAGTGAGCACGCCCTTTGCTTTGAGCGGAGATACAACCGGCATATCGCGGAGCATCGCTTTTTCGGATGCCTGCAGCTTTGCAGCAAGATCCGCCGCAGAGCCATCGGCTACCGGCGCGAGCATCAGCACGGCCTGCGGCACATAGATGCCGGCCATGAGCATCGTTTCGGCGATGCTCCCGGCGAAGTAGACGACGTGGCCTGCCTCTGTGAGAGCCATCTCCAGCTTCACACGCTGCGGTCCGTTCGTTCCCACCACCAGCAGATTCGCCAAAGTTGTCTCCCAATAAATAGGGCCCCCGACGGCGGACGCCGTCGGGGGCCAATGCACACCTGTTACAGCGTCCAGGGCTTGCGGTATTGGCGGTTGATGTAGCTGTTCGCCTCTGCATCACCTGGGAACGTGTCGGTCGCCGGGTCCCACGTCAGTTTTCTGCCCGCCAGACGCAGGCAGATGTTGCCCAGGTGGCAGACGCTCACCGAGCGATAGCCCACGGTCGCGTTGCAGATGGTGTCCTTGCGGCTGCGAATGCAGTCCACAAAGTTACCGGCGTGGTCGCTGCTCACGTACAGCTTCGTCGCGTTCGACGGAAGCGGCTCCGCAAGCAGGGCGTCGTCGCTCGCCTGGATGGTGCCGCGGCTCACGAATATCGTGCCCTTCTCACCGGTGAAGGTGACGCCATTCTCGCCCTTATTGGAACAATGGACATTTATGTCGCCTGGGTACGTGTAGTAGACATCGTAGTCCTGGAACGCATTGTAGCTGTTGTGGCCGAACTTGCGGGAGCCCTGCGCCTCGATGGCGATGGGACCGGAATCATCCATGCCCAGGGCCCACTGCATGATGTCGTTGTGGTGCGCGCCCCAGTCGGTCATCATGCCGCCGCTATACTCCAGCCAGTGGCGAAACGAGCCGTGAGTTCGCTCGTAGACGTAGTCCGTCATCGGGGCGGGCCCAAGCCACATGTCCCAGTTGAAGCCGCTCGGCACGGGCTTCACTTCGAAGGGACCGCCCACGTTGCCGCCCGGAAGGTGGGTTTGGACCTTCGTGATCTTGCCCAAGCGACCGTTGCGAACCAGCTCGCAGGCCATGCGGAAGCGCCCATCGGAGCGCTGCTGGCTGCCGGTTTGGAAGACGCGCTTCGTCGCCTTCTGAGTAGCCGCCACCTTCTTGCCCTCGCTGATGGTGAGTGTCATCGGTTTTTCGCAGTAGACGTCCTTGCCAGCCTTCATAGCAGCGATTGCCATGATTGCGTGCCAGTGGTCCGGGGTTCCAATGACCACCGCGTCGATGTCTTTGCGAGCGATGACCTCGCGGAAATCCGAGTATCTGGCGCAGTCACTTCCGAAGACAGCGGCTGCCTCTTGGGTGTGCTGGTCGTCCACGTCGCAGGCGGCGATCACCCTCACTCCCGGCTTGCTCGCGATGTTTCGCGTGTCTCCCAGTCCCTGTCGAAATCCGCCTTTGCTGCCTCCGGGGCCAATGACGGCAACGTTAATCTGGTCTTGCGGGCCGATGCGCTTCGGCAGCGCAGAGGCCCTCTCGTTCTCGGCCTCGACAGCCTCCGCCACGGCCCAGTCCGGCATGCCCGCCACGGCCATTCCCGCTAACGATGTGGCGAGAAACTTGCGGCGGGATACCTCATAGCTCATCGGTTTGCTCATGGAAATTGTCCTCCTGGTAATCAGACTCCGCTTGCATAAGTAGGGCAAGCAGGACACAGCAAGCTGCGTGCCTACGGCATAACGCAATACGTGTGGTCTCGAACAAAATAGTTCTCCGAACGCCCATGTACCTCCTGCCTGGGCGCAGGATATGCGTCCAAGCACGACCAAACTGACCTCGGGCCAGGACCAGACGGCCCATCGTAACTGTAATATGGCCGAATCCGTTCGTCCTGAGCGCGCCTCAGCCGTATCGAGGCGCGGTCGAAGGATGCGGCCCGAACAACGTGGCTGACAAGAATCGAGTTGTCACCAACTGCGGGAGAATAGACATGGAACAGGTTCGCTTTGGAGTGATTGGCGTGGGCGGGATGGGCTCGGGCCACTGCAACTGGATGCACAGAGTGGCCGAGGCGCGTCTGGCGGCAGTGTGCGACAGCGCACCGGGGGTTGCAAAGGCTGCTGGAGAGAAGCACTCCGTGCCCTCGTTCACTCAGCCGGAGGCGCTTCTCGACAGCGGCCTTGTCGACGCCGTTATCATCGCCACTCCGCACTACTTTCACCCGACAATCGCCCAGGAGGCATTTAAGCGCGGCCTTCACGTGATGTCCGAAAAGCCCATCGCAGTCTCGGTGAGCGCCGCAGACCAGATGCTAGCCGCCGCGAAGGCGAGCGGCTGCGCCTTCGGAGTGATGTACCAGATGCGCTCGCTGGGCAAGACGCGCGCTGCCCGCAAGATCATAGACGAAGGAAGGCTCGGCGAGATCTACCGCACGCAGATGATCGTGGGCTGGTTCCGCAGCCAGGCCTACTACGATAGCGGAGGATGGAGGGCCACTTGGGACGGCGAGGGCGGCGGAGTGCTCATTAACCAGGCACCGCACTTCCTGGACCTCTATGCCTGGCTAGGCGGAATGCCCACGAAGATTACCGGTACCACTCGCACCCGAATGCACGAGATTGAGGTAGAGGATGAGGCCTTCGCTACCCTGGAGTATGCCAACGGCGCCCACGGCTACCTCTATGCCAGCACCACTGAGGCGCCTAGCCATGAGTGGCTCGAAATCTGCGGAGACCGGGGCAAGCTGGTTATCCACGGCACCTCTGTGAAGCTCTTCGAGATACCCAACGGAATCCGCTCCGCCTCGGCCGAAGCCACCGAGATGTGGCGCGCGCCGGACGTGAATGTCGTAGAGGTGGAGATTCCCGAGGGCGGGGGCGACCACACGGACATCACGCGAGCGTTCTGCCGCCACATCCTGCACGGCGAGCCGCAGTATTCGCCCGGAGTGGAGGGATTGATGGCGGTGGAGTTGATCAACGGCATCATTCTCTCGAGCCACACTGGCTTGCCGGTGAACCTTCCGGTGGACCGCGTTGCGTACGACACCCTGCTGGCGGAGCTGCGCAAGGGCTCGCAACGCAAGAAGAATCTGCGCGAGCAGCGGGTGACGGACACGCACTACACGGAGAAGTAGGGAGTAGGAAGTCGGTAGTAGGGAATAGGGCAAGGGCAACGTCAAGGGCGATCGAACCACCCGATTCGCTAGAGACACAGAGGCAGGGAGAAGGTCTACGTCAGAATCGACCTCACCCCAACCCTCTCCTCATAAGGGCCGAGGAGAGGGAGAACGGCAAGCGCCACCGCGTGCAAGGGCACGGAGAAGGTCAAGGGCACCCCCTAGCCCCCTAAAGGGGGATTAGGGCGTATGCGAGGCGCACCTAGCCTAGGCATCTCGGCAATGGATGGAGATTGCATGAGGCGCATACGCCGGATTGCCCACATTGACACCCACCCATGCCCACCGGTAGAATACCGGCCATGCTCCCTGCCGCGAACGCGCCTCTCTTTCACCTTCCCTCGTTCGAGGGCCCGCTCGACCTCCTACTGCATCTCATCCGCAAGCACCAGATCGACATCTACGACATTCCTATCGCGCTCATCACCGAACAGTACCTCGAGTACCTGACGCAATGGG
>VFKD01000018.1 GCA_009885735.1 bacterium | reverse complement strand
TCGCGCCGCACAGCGAGCCGGAACCGGATGTCGCCGTTGTGCGCGGCGGCCTGCGTGACTACGAGGATCATCATCCCGAACCTCAGGACGTGCTGCTCGTGATCGAGGTCTCGGACACTACCATCGTAACTGACCGCACCAGTAAAGCCGCCCTCTACGCCGAGTTCGGCATTCCGGAGTATTGGAACCTCAACCTGAGGGACCGAATGCTCGCCGTGTGTCGCGAGCCTGTTGCGATGCCTTCGTCGCCGTTTGGGTTTGGGTATCGGTCGATTACTCTCGTCGGCGAGGACGATTCTGTTGCGCCGGGATTTAGAAGTGATGCTGCTGTATTGGTTGCGGACTTGCTGCCTCGCAAGAGAGTGGTCGACACATAGAGAGCTACCAGGAATGCAGGATAGGATGAGTCCTTGAATTGCCACACACTCTCATTACACCTTACGGTGTCCTCCGAGGATGGGCCGAGCTGCAATCGTGCAATTCACCTCCACAACACGCAAACGGGGCCGAGATTTCTCTCGGCCCCGCTGCGGTCGGCTGGTATAGAATGAGAATAGAAATGCGGCTTACAGAATGATGTTCCTGGTACGATCCCCGGACTGCATCTCCAGGTAGTCGTCATACTGCATTACAGCTTGCGTTACTCCCTCGCTGTTCTCAACGGTCACCCACATGGCCCCAAGCTCGTCTCGGCCATACTTCATGCAGTGGTCCGTTGGGAGCGGCCAGGTTTCAACGACCTCCTGTATAGGCGAGGTCTTCCCGGCCCCCACGTTCGTGGCCTCCTCTCTATGAGATTGTCCCTCTAGGTAAGACGCTTATATCACCCGTGATGTTCCCGCTATTATCATGGACGGCTAGCGAGCGCAACGGAAACCGACAGGCACAGTATAGAACAAACTGGCTCCGGGCGCAAACTGCCTGTCCGTGGTGGTGAGCGGCACCTCCATACCCATCTCGCGAGTGAAGTGGGCGGGCGGCTGCTTCCACGGCGCAAGTGACTGCGCAAGGTCGATAATGTTCGCAGGGAACCGACCGGCAGCCCACGTTGTTGCGGACACCTCCGTGGTGTCTGCAGGAACAATCTGCCAATCGCCAATGGGCGCCAACATCAAGACGACCTCGTTGATGTTGTGCCAGGTGAGAATCTCCTCGGGGCTGGGACTCATCAGCGTCCGCCTTCGCAGGCGCTGCAGGGGCTGAAGAGGAGCGCCGTTCGTCGTAATGTCGATGGTGCGGGGCCACCACGGATCATCTCGACCTTGACGTCCAGGAGCGAATAGGCTGCGCAGATAGTACGATGGGTTCGTGGGACGAATGGAGGGAGGAGGAGCCACTATCTCGTAGGCATTCAAGAGCATGTCGCTTGCTCCATGCGGGCTGGTGTCGAAGGTTCTGGCCCCCACAGCAAGGACATAGTCCGGCGACTGGAAGAGCGTCCATATACCGTCCAAGTTCTCTTGGATGATGCGCTTCGACCACACCGCGGCCTCATCGAACAACGGCGTCTTGGCTATCCACGGGAGTCGCAGCGCATTCGGCACGAACACGTTCTGCTGCTGGAGTCCTGGATTTCGAAACATGCGGTCCGAGTGCATCTGAGTAATCTTCTTCCAGGCCGCATTTCGCTGACCGATGTACGTGCCCACCCATTGGGGAGGGTCGGTCGGTCCCGCCGGACCCAGGGCCGCCAGACACCATTCATAGGGTGTGAGCAGGCGCTTGCCGCGCCATGCGGCGTAGTCCGCTGCGCCTCTTGGCGAGACTCCAAGTACAGGCAGCTTGGCCATCTCAGCCGGGAACGGGCTCTCGCCTTGAGCCCATGTGGATGGGTAATGGCTGCTCCTAAACCCAAATTTCTTCCTGTCCGACGGCGACGTGGTCTTCCAGTACTCAAGGTACTCATCATTCGTCACCTCGAACCGGTCAATCTTGTAGGGTCCAACGCAGGCGATCCTTCGTCCCTGCATGTCCGGCTGCTCGGTCATCACCGCCGGCGGCATCCAGATCGGGCCACCCGGAACATCAATCATCAATGAGCCATCGCCCTCAACCTGTGCAGCGCGTGAAGGTGTCGAGTCCGGCAGCGAGGCGGGGGTGACGCAGTTGGTCGCTTTTCCGAGGCTTGCAAAGCTGGTGAAGCCAAGTGTGCGCCCGTCCGGACTTGGCGAACCTGTGAGGCCAACTATCATGCCGTCTGGCCCCATCACAACGCTCCCGCTTGGGGCACCAACTAGAGGCTCTGCGAACGGAATCCACCCAGCCGCCGTTTCGTTGCCCTCATCGGGAGGGCTGATTACAACCGACTCCTGTCGAAGGGTCCCATAGCCCTTTAGGGAAGGGTCCCACGACCTCCACAGAACCGAGAGCGGGGTTGCGGCGGTAAGGACCATCGGCAGCAGGGTTCGGGCGGAGGTTGTGTGCAGTTCGTCGATTCGGAGCACTACGAACGGTTCGCTCATCTTTGCCTTGCGCACCGGTGCGGCACTGAGACGCAGCTCTCCCGACTGTCCCGGCCT
Source organism: bacterium (assembly GCA_009885735.1). Classification (GTDB taxonomy): domain Bacteria; phylum Armatimonadota; class Chthonomonadetes; order Chthonomonadales; family CAJBBX01; genus VFKD01. Next base: position 5,730 of record VFKD01000018.1, on the reverse strand, counting down.
GATGACCACGGTGATGCGGTCGGAAGCATCCTCGGTCCTTCCCGCCACCTCCACGCTGCCTCCGAGCAGCTTAGTTGGCACGAGCACCAAGCCGTCACAGCGAATCACGAATCCGCAGCCTCTGCGCAAGCGCTCCACTGCTCCGTCGGACGCTGAGGTTCTCACCTCGATAGCGACGAGCGCATTCTCTGTGCGGCCTACATGAGGTCCTGCCTTGAACTGAGTCACAGTTGCGTTTGACTGAGCACATACTGTCTGACACTGAGCACCGACCAGCGTGCACGCAAGCAGCGGCAGTGGACTGCGCCCGTTTCGTATCACCAATGAGTTGATCATGTTAAAGGGACGGATGCGCGGCTAGGCAAGTTACATAAGTGTTGCACTATGGGCGGCCCAATGGCGGATCGCTCTACTGTCCATTATACAGAATGGATCAACTTGAGACTGAATTCCTGTACGCAACCGTCAGCCAAGGAAGCAGAATGCGAGTGGACGAGATGCCCCTCGCGCCGCTTCGGCGCACAGATGTGAGGGTGCGAACTCACTACTCCGGCATCAGTGTGGGCACCGAGCGCTGGCTCATCACCGGGCAGCGCACGGATGCGCCCTTCCCAACCATCACGGGCTACCAGAACTGCGGCGTGGTGGAAGAGGTGGGCTCGATGGTGAAATCCGTCGTCGTCGGCGAGCGAGTGTCCGTGGGCACCACCCGCGTGGTCCCGCCCATCCACCAGGGATGGGCCGGCCATGTGGAAACGGTAATTGCCGATGCCGGGCTGGTGGTTGGAATACCGGACGCGGTTAGTTGGGAATCTGCCGCTCTGGAGCGACTTGCGGCGGTGGGTTTGCGCGGCGTACGTATGGCGAACATCCGCTATGGCGACAATGTGGTGATCATAGGGCAGGGGATGATAGGCCACCTGCTTGGGCAGATATGCCGGAGCTGGGATGCCAACGTTGTGGTGGCGGAGCGCCTGTCGATGCGCAGGCACCTCTCGCGGCAGTGGGTGACGTAAGTGGTGTTGGACCCCGAGGAGGTGGACCTCGTTGCCGAGGTGCAGCGGCACTTTCCTGGTGGAGCGGACGTGGTGGTGGAGGCGAGCGGGTTCGCCGAGAACCTGCCGATGTGCCTGGAGATGGTTCGCGAACCGGGGCGCATCCTGCTTCAGGGATGGTATCCAGGAGACGTCTCGTTCAACTTCCAGCGCGCGCATCACAAGCGTGTGACGGTCCACTTTCCGTGCTACCTGGAGGGTGAGGATGTTGTGCTGACAATGATTGAGCGCGAGCAGCTTCACATCGAGCCGCTCATTACGCACATTTTGCCTTCGTACCAGGCGCCCGAGGCGTTCCGGCTCGTGGTCGAGGAGCCCGAGAGCATTATGGGGATGCTGCTGGATTGGAATTGAGATGGTACTCGGCCGGGTGGGGCAAGCCCCACGCGCAACACACGGACCCGGTAATGCAGATATCAACGCAGAATAGGGCAAGGCCCTCGCAATACCTTCTTGCGTAGGGCTGCGGGGCTTGCCCCGCCCAATTCCGACCGCCCTATGTGCATGCCGGCTCGACCTGACCCTGCCATCCCGCTCACCCCGAGCGCTCGACAGCCTCTCCGTCGAGTAGTCGAAGGGTGCCGGGAGTACGACTCCTTTGCACAACTACGCTACGTTCTACGGAATCCGCTCACCCTTTATGAACGCCTCGATGAGCCGATTAACTAGCTCCGGCTCCTCGTGGATGACCCAGTGGCTTCCATTTGGGATGCGTCGGATGGTGAGGTTTGGGACGTACTTATCGAGGCCCACCAGGTTGCCAGTGAGGAGGGCAGTGTCTTTCTCGCCCCAAATCACCAAGGTGGGCACGGAAATGTGAGCCTTTAGCCCACCTAGTCGTGATGTGTCCAGCTCCTTGCCGGGTTCCGGGGGGCCAAGCGCCGACGCGCGGTAGTAGTTGAGGCCGCCCGTGAGCGCTCCGGGCTGGGCCCATGCCGCCAAGTAGGCCTTGCGGTCTGCCTCTGTAACGCGGCTCTGTGGCTGAACAGAGTTCAGCACAGCGTTGAGCAGGGGCTTGTAGTTGTCTGCCGAGAGCAGTCCCTCCGCCTGCGGACTGCGAAAGAAGTTCATATATCCGCTGGCAGCCTGCTGCTTGGGGTTCTCGGCGAGCTCACGCATGAACACGGCTGGGTGAGGCGCGTTGATGATGACCAGCTTCTCGAGCATCTCCGGGTGTGAAGCGGCGAAGGCCCAGGCCACCGCGCCGCCCCAATCATGCGCCACCAGGATCGCCTTCCTGCCCTTGCTGACGGTGTCGAGCATTCCCTTCACATCCGCGATGAGGGTGGGAACGATATAGTCCTCTACTTTGGGCGGCTTCTCGGAGAGGTTGTAGCCGCGCATGTCGAACGCGACAGCCTGATATCCCAAGCTCCCAAACTCAGGAAGCTGCTTTCGCCACGAATACCAGAACTCCGGGAAGCCGTGAAGAAAAAGGATGGTCTTGCCTGTGCCAGACGTCACATAGTGGAGCTTGATCCCGTTGACCTGCGCGTATTTGTGCTGCAGTTCCGATCGGCTATCTTGAGCCACTGCCACCGCTCGTGAAGCAGTCAACATGATGATTAGCGCCGGGATTAGCCGGTTGATTCCCATTGAGTAGTCCTCTCTGATCAGGTATTCACGAACATGTGCGATCTGCAGCGGGCTCGCAATCTAGTGTCTCCACGCATCCGTTTCGCCCATGTTCGAGATGATCCAGGCTGGTTCAATCCGCTCGGCTGGAGGGAGTGTGTTTCGCCTGTCGAGTTGATTGGTCACTGCGTCTTGCTGTATGGGGCCTCGCCGGCTCGATCCGCACATTGCAGAACGTGAGCGCTGCTATGCCATTCGCACCAGTGAGAAGGGTTTCCTGACTCCAGGCGATCTCCTTGAGATAGGTTATCTTCAGTGCCGAGGTCGATTCCTTCAATTTCAGCGTGAGCACCTTTCCGGTGACGCTGCCCGAGGCAACCTTGTCCTTCTCCCCATCCAGATAGAACTGTCCCGCGAGATTATCGAGCCATAGAACCGGCTGATCAAATTCTAGCGCAATCATGTCTCCAGCGTGGCCCGTACGGTAGGCTCTCCGGAGGTTCGGCGGAGTGAGGGAACCCGTGTGCGTCTTGCCGTAGATGTCTTGCTCCATCAGTGGCTGAATCAGGCGTGCGAATTCGCTCCAGCCGGCGAGCGGAAAGTGGCATGGGCCGGGCGGACGAATGCCGAGCGTGGACATGATGCTCATTTTGGAAAAGAGCTGAGGCAGCGTCCGCTGCTTCTCCCGCAGCATATCGCCGGAGCCTTTCCTCCCACCCATGCCGCACGAATCCGGCCATACCTGGAAGACATAGTAGCGCTTGACGTTCGGGAAGTCCTGCTTCCATCCAGCAGACATTTCCACGAAGAGGGATTGATACGTCTCCCAACCGAAGCCACCGGTCGGCCCGTCTGCGCCCTGGTCGTTCTCACCCTGATGCCAGAGGATGGCTCGAATGCCGTGCGTGAGCTTCGCCTGACGGACGCGCCACAGCATCCGCCCATAGAGGGTGGAGAGATCGGCGGGACTTGCGGCGCTGCGCTGGTGCTGGTCTATCCGGGTTCCTCCAACCGCCGCGTTGATGATGAAGATGGGAAGCTTATGAGTTGCAACCAGTTGCTTTGCCAGCACCATGCCCCACCACCCTAGCTCCGCCTTTTCGCCGTTCTCGGCCTTCCACACCGGGCTGCACCAAAGGCTACCAGGGTTCTTCTCCTGACTGTTCGGCGCCCGCCCGTAGCTGCGAATCCACTCGCTAGTCTCCGGCGGAGACTTCTCGCCTGTATCCGTCGCTAACGCATTGGACTGTCCGTCTATGAGGTAGGCATCGCCGCACACGATGTTGTTCACGGTGTCGCGAACCGTAGAAACTTCGCCGGACTTCGTGCCAAACTCAACCCGGTACTTGATCAATCCGGGCTTCAGCCTTGCCGAGAGCCCATAGCGCCCGTCTGCCGCAGGCTTGGCGTTGACGCGCTTATAGAGCCTGTCATCGGCATACACCCTGAGAAACACCGAATCTGCGGCTTCGGCAAGCCGGCCATTGTAGTGGAGAGTTCCCTCGTTCTTGTCGTCTCGCGCGTAGAACTGACCGTCTTCAGGCTTCTCGTCCTTTCCAGGAGTGCGTGCCACCCATGGGTCGCTCGCAGGTTCCGTCACCGCGATTCTGACCGTCTGCGTGACAGGCTTTCCGCCGTTGCTCACCGTGGCCGTAACGGTGAGGTTACCGCTGTTCTGTGCGCTCCTCAAGATTAGCTTGCCCCTAACGATCTCCTTGATCACCGCAAACGGAGATACGCTCCATGTGGTCTCCAGTTTGCCGGCCCCGCTTGCCTGCATCGCGCGAGCATTTGCAACCCGGGGCGTCAACTCGATGGTCGTGCGGCCATTCCAATGGGCAGGAGCCGTAAGGGAAAACACCGGATCTGGGATGGCCTCGCGAACGGTCACTGGAATGTCTATGGTTCGCACTTCATTGGGATAGATCGCCTTGAACTGGAGTGTCATCTTGGTGTCGCCGGTAACTCGTTCGGCATCCAGTGTGAATCCAAATCGGTCCGCTGCCGCGAGAGTCTCTAGACCGTCTCGCTTAATCAGCCAATAGATCTTCTGCGCGCCATCGGCCCTTGCCGTAACCGCGATGCTCTTGCCTTCCTGCAGCGTGATGCTCTTCTCGGATACGGCGAACTCGGAGCCGGGTTGCACCAGCGGGCCGACTAGCGTTTGCAGGGCCCTCTGATTCTCATACTGCAGCTTCACCCAGTCGGCGGAACGGGCTGCGTTGGAGATGCGAACCTCGTCGATGTCTCCGACAAATCGGTAGTCATCGTACCAGCCGCCGATATACATCCGCGCCGGCCTCTTGATGGCAAGTGGAGCATTCGGTGTCTTCGAGACTCCATCTAGAACGCCGTTCACATAGATCCGCGAGTCCCCCTTTTGATATGTATGGACCACGTGAACCCACTGGGCTGGGGCGAGCGCAGTTTCGCCAGTGACGTCCGCTCCAGAGAAGTAGCACTCCATGTTGACGTGAGGAGGACTGGAGTACCTCATCGTGACTTTGCCCTGTCCTGCCTCGTTTCCCCATGCAAGGACGATCGCGTTCGGCACACTTGCCTTGAACCAGGCCTCGGATGTATGTGGGCTGGAGCCTGTCGGAAAAGCGGTGATGTCCTCCCCGCAGTGTATGCCTTTGCCCTGTTCAAAATGCCTGCTGCTGCCAATTGTGCCTTTGGTCGGCGTGGTGCCCGCGTCTCTTGGCTTGGTTGTTCCGGTCTCGTCCATCACGGGCTCATTCATGTGCCAAACGCTGACGTAGCCGTTCGACGTATTGAAGACCGCCGGTCCACTTGACTCGCTCTTTGCGTCAGCTTTGCCCCAGTACATCTTTATTTGCTGCCGTGCGTTTCCCCTAATGTTGGGTATGCGGACCCAGATAGCGGCAGCTCCACGGGCCGCGTCCCAATCGTCCACCTGATACGCCAGCGGAGCGCCGCCGGTGGTCGAGAAGCGGATGTCATCACCCTTGGCCTGTGCCTGATTGAAAATGAACCAGTCCTTGTCCAAACGCACTAGTAACGGGAAGTTGTCCTCAGAGGCTCCTGTCGGCAGATTCGCGCCTTCGGGTGTCGTGAGAATTGTGAGTGAGCCGGAGTG
>VFKD01000564.1 GCA_009885735.1 bacterium | reverse complement strand
AGATGCTCGCCATCCCGTAGTATTCGTTTTGAGTCCACTTCTCCATTGGGTGGTTGTGGCACTTGGCGCACTGCACGCGTATCCCAAGGAAGCCCTGGCTCACGTTCTCTGCCAGTTCCTCAGGCTTGAGCGCTGTTCGGAAGTAATTTGCCGGACCATCCAGGAATGTGTTGCCGCGAGCGGTCAGTACCTCTCGTGAGATAACATCCCAGCCCTTGTTGTCTCGCACGGCGTCGTGGATGTAGCTGTAATAGGCCCACATCCCCTTGTCTTTGAGCGTGCCGCGGTTAACTCGGAGCAGGTCGCTCCATTTGTAGGTCCAAAAGTCGATGAAAGCCGGCTGTGCCATGAGTGAGTCCACGAGTTTTTCGCGCTTGTTGACGCTCCTGTCCGCCGCGAACGCCTTTGCGTCGGCAATGGAAGGCAGCGCTCCAGTGAGGTCCAGCGTGACGCGCCGTAGATACTCCAGGTCCGATGCCGACTGGCTGGGCATCAGCTTCAGCGAGGCCAGCTTGGAATAGACGAGCTTGTCTATGTAACTTGCGCTTGGCAGCTTCGCATAGGATGCCGCATCGATCTTGTTGGGGTAAGGCGACAGGACGGTGGAGATAGCTACTTTATCTTGGTAGCCGATCATAATGGCGGTCTGGCCTGTGCCGGCCACGGTCACCTTGCCGCTGGGCTCGACAGTGGCCACATTCTCGTCGTTCGTGGCGAAACGCGCCCAGTGCGTGACGTCGCGGATCGACTTGTCTGAAAACACAGCTCTCACTCGAAGCTGCACTCCGGCCTTTAGACCAAGAGAACTTGTGGGAGGTGTGACCTTCAGGGCAACGACATGCGGGTCCTTCGGATCGGGTCCAGGAGCGCCCTGAGCCAGCCAGCCGGCAAAGATGGCATACTCCTGCGTTCCGCGCGCCAGCGCCTTGCCGCCGATGTGCGGCACATCCAGAAGTGGCTTTGTGATGAAGAGGCTCTTCGTTGGGCGCGTAAGGCTGATACGTCGGCCACCGGAGTTTCTCGTGATGGCCGCGTAGTCCATTTCAGGAGCGTAGCCACGAAAGGAAAGCTTGAATCCGTTCTTGCCAACCGCCGCGCCGTGGCACGTGCCCGAGTTGCATCCGGCTCGCGTAAGCGCCGGGACCACGCTGTTCACGAAGCTTATGCGCTTCACTTGCGAAGGCGCAGCAAAGGAACTCGACGCGAGAATGGCGCCGAGCCCACCGAAAGTAAACAGCCCAGTTGTCCGCACTTGCACCCTCAAATCGTTTGGATCTCCCAGCACTACCTACTAGTTTGACACTCACAGCGTCCGCATGTATCTAGTATATAAGTAATTCGCCGCCGAATCTTCTGAACATCTGTACAGCAGTCTACCGTAGGCGCACGGTCAGCACGTTCTTGTGGAAGGCGGCAATGTTCATGTCTACGCTTGTGACCTTCCCGTCGACTGACGCTGTCACTCGATATCGGCCTGCAAACCCACGGAACCGTGCTTCTCCTTTCGGGCCGGTCTTCATGGATGTGCGGGTCATCCACTTGCCTTTGATCAGCTTCAATAGTCTGTCGTACGCGGGCTTCGGGGTGAGGTCCGAGCGGAGAAGTCCGCCGGGAATCCGGTCCCAATCGCCATCCACGAAGTTCCACCACATGATGCCGGTCACCGCCGGGTGCGAGAAGAGAATAGTGTAGAGCTTCTCCACATAGTCCGCCTGCCGCATCTCGCCCTCGGGAGTGCTGGGCCAGGACTTGGTGTGGTCGGCCTTTGGGTCGTCCGACAAAGTGGTTATCTCCGAGAAGTGCAAGGGGCGGCCCAGCCGCTTGAAATCCTCCGCTGTCTCCCACACCTTCTCGATGGTCCATTCACCGCCGGTCATATGCGACTCCAAGCCGAGAACATCGACCGGCGCTCCAGATGCCTTCACGTCCTCAATGAGCTTGTGGAAGTCCGCGTCGAGCTTGTAGTCGTTGTAGAGCAGCACGGCCTTCGGACTCGCCTCGCGCGCCCAGCGCATCGCGTCCGCAGTGAACGGCGCTGGCCCCACCTTGCGCGCCCAAGCCCCGAGGCCATTCTGCGCGCCCGAGGCGGTGGTGGCATCTCCTACTACGTCCCACACGTCAATGAGGCCCTTGAAGTGGGCCACCATCTCCAGGATCCGTTTGCGGTTGAGTTCCCTCACAGCGTCTGGATCGGCAGGCGCCCATTTCGGCGCGGACCCGGCGAGGATAAGCGGATGACCCTTGACGGTAACCCCCATCTCTTTTAGCCGCTTGGCCTGTCCCGTCAGCTTGTCGAGGCTCGGCTTGCCCTCCTCGGGCTCGGTGTCGTGCCAGTAGCTCAGGACAGTGGCAAAGTTGAACAGGTCTCCAAACAATTTCTGATAGGTCTTCTCGTCCTCGGGCTTCTTGTGAGCCAGCAGCGAGAGCGCAGCGCAGCCGAACGAGAACGCATGCGAAGTCTGGACGACCTGCACTTTCGCATTCGGCACCGGCTT
>VFKD01000274.1 GCA_009885735.1 bacterium | reverse complement strand
TGAACCGAGGCTCTGCGAGCGCCGAGATCCGCGAGAACCCCATAGAGACTGAAGCCGCCCTGGGGAAAGGCGACCTCGGCAAGATTATCTGTCTGACTCATGTGTTGCTTACGCTCCTACCGTCGTGGGTATTGCGCGGCAAAGCCGCGGTGCGCGTTAGCAGCCTTACTAGCCTGCATAATTGTGCTGTCATGCAGATTGTCGGCAGATTCGGCCTTCCTCTTGCCAGGTAAGAATGCTGGGGTTCCGCGGGACTGAACCTCATACCGCAGCATCGCGGGCTGCTCCGTTGCCCTCTTCATGAGAGTCCTCAAGGGGCGGCAGATTGAACAGCTCCCGCACCACTGGCTCCTTCGCTCCCACCACGCCGTGCTTCAGCAGCACGTCCATCGCCTGCGCCAGTGGAATCAGGTCCTTCTCGTTTAAGTTGCCCAGCGAGAAGCGCGGGTAGAGTGCGTGGTCGAAGTTGTAGTCCACCAAGGGCCGCACGATCTGGGCGTTCACGGCAGACTCGATGTCCTGCTTCATGCACTCCAGCGCATAGAGCAGTATGTCGAAATGCACCCGTCCAAGCGCCATCGAGCCGGACCGAATCCCCTCGCTCGAGGTGAGCGTCTGCAGCAGAATTCCCACCGCAATCTGCCGGTTGTGCCACTCCAGCGCGCTCAGGAAGGCGTCTCCGCCGTCCGCCCGAGCCTCCATGATCTGCGGCTTCACGTTGGTGGGAAAGACGGCGCTCGAATCCTGCTGAAATTCGCGCAGCACCTCGAGCACCGCCTCGCGAGCCTGCTCGCTCCCCGTGTTGAGGTTCGCATAGGCGAACGGTATGCCGAATCGCTGGAGCCGAAGGTTCCAGAGCTCGAAGATCTTGTTCTTTGAATACCAGTGCTTGTAGACGGCGCGCAGGTCGCTGTCGCCATACGGCAGCTCGTCGCGCGAGTTATAGACATAGAGCAGGCACTTGCTGCGCGGCACGCGCACCAGTCCGCCCTCGTGCGTGAGGCTGGTAATGGCCGTCACATTGAGGAACTCGTCCGTCTCGAAGCCGATCTGCTTCGGATTCTTGAACTTGATAGAGGCGGGCACGAATCTTCCCTTCCATCGACCGCGCTCCTCCAC
>VFKD01000040.1 GCA_009885735.1 bacterium | reverse complement strand
GACGCCTGTCCTTCAGCACTTGCGTCTTATCCGTCACTCTGTAGCTCACGGGTTCACCGGCCTGCGGCTGAATGGTGACTGTTCCGGCGGCTTCATCAAGAACTGTTAACGTGCCCGCATTCATATTGCGGCCTATCGGCGCTGCAGTTTTCGACTGTCCTACGGCGAGATCGGCTAGAAGGGCAGCAAGAACTGTCACGAGGGCTGCACAGATTCCTAGGTGGACACGCTTCATTCAAGACCTCCACTAAAAGAGTGTGACCTGCTTTGGTACGATATCGACGGCCATTGTATCACGGGTCCAGATGTCGTGCAACTGCCTCGGTGCGATGGCCCGACCTGATGCCGGAGGAGCCCTGGACCGTTTACAAACTCCGATTACTCAACTATAATCATTCGAACAGGCCAAAAGCGGAAAGTGCAGCTAGATTTCTTGTCCCTGCAGTCGATTTTCCCCAAGCCGCAACCAGGAACTCCCGATGCCACGGATCGAAGCAATTGCACTCTACGAGATCATCGGGAGGCGCACGCACGTTGTGGCGCCAAATGCCTGTACCGGCATACGGCCTGCAGAGGCTCGCGAGAATCTTCTGCTGCTCATGACAGATGACGGCAGGAGCGGGATTACGAATTTTGAGCCGGACTCGACCCACGACGGGTTCCCAGACACAAGCTGGATGATCGGCCTCGATCCAAGGTCGCTTATCGACTGGCGCTCGGGCCTGGCCAAAGGGCTACTGGGCGATTCGACTGGCCTGATTGCCGGTGCGGCGTCAGTCGATGTTGCCCTCCTCGACCTCTGTTCGCAAATCGAATCCGTACCCCTGTGGCAACTCTTAGGAGACGAGGTGCGTGCGACCGTGCCCGCCTACGACTCCACGCTACACTTCGAGGACTTGGTCGACGAGAACAGCAACATCGAGAGCGTCTGCAAACGAGCCAGAGAGGCGATTGACGAGGGCCATCGAGCAGTAAAGATCCGCGTTGGAAGAGGATTGAAGTGGATGTCGTGGCCGGAGTGTACCGAGCGTGATGTGGAGGTGTGCCTAGCTGTGCGGGCAGCGGTTGGACCTTCTGTGAGCCTAATTATCGATGGCAACTGTGGCTATTCAAACTGCCTAGACGATGCTGTTGACTTTGTGGTGGATACCCACGCCTGCGGCTTTGCATTTCTACAGGAGCTTGTGCAGGAGAGTGAGGTGGGCGCGCTGAAGCAAGCACTGCACGCTCGAGGAATTGTCACCCCTCTTGCAGGCGGCGTGCGTCACTGGAGCGTGGCGTGGTGCGAGCAGCACCTAGATAGCTGTCCGCTCGATGTGCTGCAGTTGGACATGTGCAGAACAGGGCTGCTGGAGTACATGCGGGTGTGCCGATATGCATCGGAGCAGGGCCTACAGGTGGCGCCTCACACCCTCGGAAGCAGCCTTGCGGTCTATCAGGCGCTGCACCTTGGCAAGGTCGCGTCGAGTTTTCTGATGTGCGAATGTGACGATACCAAGTTTGATGGATATTCGGCTCCAGGCTTCCACCTGTCTCTGGGTCGCTTTAGCCTGCCGGAGACACCCGGCCTGGGTGTCTCAACTGGGGATCCGAGAAGCGCTCCTGGCTTTGGCTAGGTCAGCGTGCAATCCTGAGGACACTCAGTACGTAAGTAAAACGAGTAATGGGACGTATCAATGCGAATAAGGCAACAGCACCTATGAGCTACCGAGACTACCGGGAAACAGACCTGTTCCGTCAGATGGAGAGCGAGATGCAGCGCATCGCCGACGAGGCGCTGCGCGTATTCTTGGCGGATGTCCCCGCTCCCGACAAGTTCTGGCAGCCAAGGGTAGACATGCACGAGACACCCGAGTCCGTCGTCCTGAAGGTCGAGATTGCCGGGGTCTCCCTGAACAAGCTAAAGGTGTCTCTCTCCAGCGACGATCGTGTGATAACCATCTCGGGCGAGCGGGTGGAGGACGACGCCGAACGTGCGAACCGCATCCGCTGCTATCAACTTGAGATCTACTTTGGTCCCTTCGAGCGCCGGATTCTCCTTCCTCCCGAGATCCGGGTGGAGCGCGAGGGAGTTAGAGCAACCTGCAGAGACGGCGTGCTGGTGGTGACTATACCCAAGCGCACAACGTCCACGCCCGACAGCCGCACGATCCCCATAACGGGATAAACTGAACCGAATGGCAACTGATATGTCAATAGACTCGCCGCTTGAAATCTCCCTGGAAGCCATTGCCGACGAGGCCGATGGCGTATTGGACGGCAAGCTCACCCTTCCGGACGAGATTAACCTGCTCCCGCTGCGCGACTGGGTGATGTTCCCAGTGCTGGTTACACCGCTTGGCGTTGGGCGCGACAACTCTGTCCGACTCATCAATGAAGCAGTGGTGGGTGGCAACAGAATCATCGGAGTGGTCGCTCAGAAGGACCCGTCCGTCGAGAATCCAACGCTCGATGACGTTCACAAGGTCGGCACCGCCGTCGTGGTCCGGATGATGGCCCAGCTTCCGGACGGCGTGCGTCTCATCGTCCAGGGCACCGCACGCATCGAGATTCTGGAAGCTATCCAGACCACGCCCTACCTGAAGGTTCGCGCCAGAGTTATAGAAGAGCCTCCCCTATCCCCCGAGGAAGCCGTGGAGGTGGAGGCGCTCAAGCGCAGCATCATCGCGCTGTTTCAGAAGACTGTCTCTCTTTCGCAGGACATGCCGGACGAGATGCAGTCGTTCGCAAACAACATGCAGGATCCTCGTGTACTGACGGACCTCATTGCAGCGCAGATGCCGCGGTTCAGCGTGGCCGAGAAGCAGAGTCTCCTTGAGACCATCCCAATTCGAGACCGAATGCAGAAGCTGATGTCCCTCCTTGCCCGCGAGGTTCAGGTGCTCGAGCTTGGCAGCAAGCTGCACAGTGAAGTGGCTGGCGAGCTGGATAAGTCCCAGCGCGAATACTACCTGCGTGAGCAGATTAAGGCCATTCAGAAGGAACTTGGAGAGGGCGACGACCGGACTCAGGAGATAGCCGAGCTTCGCGCCCGCATCGATTCGTCCGGCATGCACGAAGAGGCCCTGAAAGAGGCAAATCGTGAGCTGGACCGCCTGCAGCGAATGCCGGCAGCAGCTCCGGAATACACCGTGTCCCGCACCTTCATCGATTGGCTGGTAACCCTGCCTTGGCAGCAGAGCACCGTGGACAACCTGGACATTGCGAAGGTGAAACGCGCGCTCGACCGCGATCATTCCGGACTTCAGGCAGTGAAGGACCGCGTACTAGAGTATCTAGCGGTGCGCAAGTTCAAGACGGACGGCGGCCTGAGGCAGCCTATACTCTGTTTCGCAGGCCCTCCTGGAGTCGGCAAGACATCGCTTGGAAAGTCCGTTGCGAGGGCGCTGGGCCGAAACTTCGTGCGCATCTCGCTGGGCGGAGTGCGCGACGAGGCAGAGATACGTGGTCACCGGCGCACGTATATTGGCTCCCTTCCTGGGCAAGTGATCCAAGGTATACGCCGAGCCGGATCGAATAACCCGATCTTCATGCTCGACGAGATTGACAAGGTGACGGCGGACTTCCGAGGAGATCCCTCGTCCGCTCTTCTTGAGGTGCTGGACCCGGAGCAGAACAACTCGTTTCGCGACCACTACCTCGAGGTGCCGTTCGACCTCTCTCGCGTTCTCTTCATCACCACGGCAAATCGCCTCGACACCATCCTGCCTCCCCTTCGGGATCGAATGGAGGTGATCGAGATTGCGGGCTACACCGAGCAGGAGAAGACCGCCATCGCAATTCGCCACCTGGTTCCGAAGCAGATCGACGAGCACGGCATTCGTCGCCGCATCCGGTTCCAGCCAAGCGCCATCACTGCAATTATCCGCGGATACACGCGCGAGGCCGGAGTGCGAAACCTGGAGCGAGAGATAGCCACGGTGTGCAGGAAGTGTACGCGCGAGTTTGCCGAGGGAAAAACTGACTTCCTGGTGGTGACTCCGGCAACGGTGCTTGAGCACCTTGGCGCTCCCAGATATGAATATGAGGAGCTGGACGAACGCACTCGAATGCCCGGGGTAGTGACCGGAGTGGTGTGGACTCCCGTGGGCGGCGATATCATCTTCATCGAAGCTGCCGCGATGCCCAGCCCAAGCAACCGCCCCTCCACGCTCTCCATCACGGGCCAGCTCGGCGAGGTGATGCAGGAATCGGCTCAGGCCGCCCTCAGCTATGTTCGCTCACACGCAGCGAGTTTCGGCGCGCCCGCGGACTTCTATGAGAAGAACGATATCCACATTCATGTGCCGGCAGGTGCAATCCCAAAAGACGGTCCGTCAGCGGGCGTGACGATGGTTACAGCTCTTGCTTCCCTCTTCTCTGGCCGGCTCGTACGGTCGCGGCTGGCGATGACCGGCGAGGTGACCCTTAGCGGCAAGGTGCTGCCCATTGGCGGTCTCAAGGAGAAGGCTCTCGCTGCTCGCCGCGCCGGCATCCAAACCATGATCGTGCCGGAGCGCAACCGCAAGGACGTGATGGAGGACATCCCCTCGGATGTCCGCGAAGCTATGGAGTTCGTCTTCGTTCGCGACGTCCAGGAGGTTCTGCAGCGCGCACTTGAGGCCCCGAAATCCGGATATCCTTCCGGCAACGGCAAGACGACCAAAACGACTGTGAGCCCTCTCCGCCCACTCCGAAAGTCCGTCAGAACGCCAAGCGAACTGCCGCGCGTTCAAGGAGCCGACGGCTAAAGATAGGCTTTCCCTTCCCCGATAATCTCCATGCGGCGTTGGAACGAGCGCAACCTAGACGAGCGCTCTTCCCGAGCATGGAGGCGTACATGTGCGAGGGTTACAGGATCTATCTGGCTGTGGAACGCGCCTGATGTATCCTCGCGACAACCTCGCGCGCGCTTACGACCAATGGTCGCCACCCGCTCCTCTTGCGATAGAGTCTCACACGCCCATCACAAGAGCGCTTGTTGTGGAGGATGACCACGACGTGCGCGAGTTGATCGCTGCGGTCCTGACCTCCTGTGGATATGACGTTGCCGAGTCGCCCTCAGCCGAGGAAGCGCTCATTCTCCTTCGGTCGAGCACGTTCGACGTTCTCCTCACAGACATCAAGATGCCCGGAATGAGCGGGCTGGACCTGCTCCACCGGGTTCATGCCGCCTCTCCCGAGCTTCCCGTTATCCTCATCACCGGCGAGGCCGACGGCGACCTTGTTCGACGCGCCCTCACCGCGGGCGCCAGCGACGTGGTGACCAAACCCTGCACCGCGAGTGAACTTCCGGTAATCGTCGAACGCAACCTCGCGCGAGCCGCAATGGCGAGAGGCCACCGCGAAACCCTCTCGCGGCAGCTTCAGGTGTCATACGAAACGGTACTCGACGCTCTACTATCGGCTCTAGACACTCGCAACACCGAAACCGAGGGCCACTCCGAGCGCGTAACCGCCTATACCATGCTTTTGGCGCACTACATGGGGGTGCCGAAGGATCAGGCCTACCACATTGAGCGCGGCGCACTGCTTCACGATATTGGGAAGATTGGCGTGCCGGACAGGATTCTCCTCAAGCCAGGGCCCCTCACTGACGACGAGTGGGACGAGATGCGCAAGCACCCGATCGTGGGATATCGTATGTGCGTGCGGATCGACTTTCTGGCTGACGCGTCCGAGATTGTGCTGCACCACCACGAGCGCTGGGACGGCAAGGGCTATCCAACCGGGCTGCGCGGCGAGGACATTCCACTGGGAGCCCGGATATTCTCAGTGGTGGATGCGTTCGACGCGATGACGACGGACAGGCCCTACCGCGCTGCAATGCCGTATGAGGAAGCCTACAAAGAGATTGCGCGCGGCAACGGCACGCAGTTCGACCCCGACGTGGTGAAGGCGTTCCTCGCCGTGCCGAACGACCAGTGGACCGAGCTCCGGGAGCAGCTCGAGCGGTAGGGTGGCGCAGTATCCAAAGACCGAACCGAAGCGCCCAACTCTGTCACCCCTACAATTGCTCGGCTCATTCTGAACCTGCCAATCCGTGCATCCTGAGCCCGGCAATCCCGGTCATCCTGAGCCTGCCACAGCCGTACCGTGGCAGTGTCGAAGGACCGATTCGTGCTCCGTCATTCCCGTACGCTGTTAGCGGGAACGAAGGACCGCACCGAAGCGCCCCACTATGTCATCCTCAACGAAGCCGATCCGCTCATCCTGAGCGCGGCACAGTCGTTTCGTGCCGCAGTCGAAGGACCGTATCGAAGCGGAGTTGAAGGGTCCGGCTGTAGCGGTAGGGACCGTTGTAGGTCGAGTTGACGTTGTAGAAGTAGGCTGTGTAGACGTCCATGCCGGGAGAGGGCAGGAGTATCTCGGGGTCGACCAGAAGCCTCCCGCCCAGGCGGGGACCAGGACTAAACTCGACGCACTTGCCGCACGCAGGCTCTTCTGCTCCACGATAGAGACTCAGGCGACATGCATCATCGGGTTGGTCTGGCTGTAAGAGGGGTGGATCAATTCTCAATGCCTGTATACACTACAATCACCTCGGAGTGGACCGATACCCTTGCACGTAGCCCTTCATGAAATTTAGAACTAAGTTAGCGGCCCGACTCTCGTCCTTCTCGGCCATCCATAGATCAACAAGAGCCATACTTTCCCTAGCCGAATGCTTATCGGTACCCGCTTGATAGGTAAGGTGAAACATTGCACCAAAACCGTCACGATACTCGACGGCAGCATTTGGCATCCCGGCACTACGTTCAAACTTGCCGCGTGATACTCCAAAATTGTAGAATCTAGATGCGACACCGTCTATTGTCGCCACATTTGCGTTTCGATCTATATCACGTGGAGGTCGCTTCTCAGCATCTTTCGCCAAAGAGCTTGCAGGCTCGAGTGAGACAGTGGGTGACTTGCAGCCAAGTGAACTCACACACGAAAGGACAAACATTATATAAAGCCACTGCCGCATAACACCTGTCCTAGATAGTTATTCAGGAAAAGCACGGTAGAGGCTGTTCTGAAGGGAATGGTGGTGTTGGCACATCACCTTACCAACCAGGAGCCTCTACCATGGTGCATAATGCCAGTCTCTTCCCGCAGACAGTCAATAGCATCCCGGACGGCATCTTCGAGCGAGCTGCAAGAGAGACCCGAGCCAATGCACTGCGCTCCGCCGCTCAAACCTCCTGCAATGTTTGGAATAGGTCCCATGCTCATGTCATGCCTCATTTACCTCAACGTCCTGCGCAGCCGCATCCCGGAGCGAGCTTACAGCCAGGTCGGCGCAGTACTCCTTAACCAGCGGAACTCCGCCAATCAGCTTCTCCAGGTCGCTGGGCTCAACCTGCATCGCTTGCTCGAACGTCAGTCCCTGCACCCAGGCTGTGAGCCAGCTTCCGCAAGCCATCGCCACAGGGCAGCTATACGTCTCGAACCAGGCTTCACGAGTGGCTCGTGCATCACATACATCATCACATGTTGACGGCGTTCATGCTCACTGCTTTCACATGACGGCGCCACTTTGGTCCCCATTACCGTGCTTAGATGGGCCTCTCATCGTTGCCTCTCCGGGTTCCAATTGCTCGACCTTGTACTCATACTTGAGTCGATTGCCCGAGCGTAAGACCGGCTCAACATCGATAATTGCCGTGCCGTAAGGTGCCGGATCGCGGATAAGGAGAGTCCCGTTCTCAGGAATCTCATAGATGTACTGCCCGTTTATCCGTTTGAGTGGTACGCCCTCCGGAATGCTAAACCGAGTGTTAAACTGTCCAGTGAACCCGTCTGGAAACACATAGCGCATTCGGACTTCGGGTATTCTGCCACTCCACCAAAGCCCAACCATAACTACAACTGCAAGACCAATAAGAACAAGACTTACCTTGTTGCGCGTCCGCATGGTCGATACCCCCTAACACTTGCATCCGCAGCCGGACGGAGGCGCGTCCGCTCGTAAGATTGCCCTGCCTTGGGCGACATCCATCATGTTCCTGTCCCCCCACGCATTAGCTCTCAGTGACACCGTCCCGGCCGGTCCGCTGCATGGTCTCGTTGAGCTTCAAAAGCCAGTCGGGTCACGCGCCCTGCTCGACGCTACGCCAGATCCGCATAAGTCGGAGTCGAGAGATACCGCTCCCCCGTAGACGCCAGCACCACGATGATCATCTTCCCTGCGTTCTCGGGCCGTCTGGCGACCTGGTCCGCGACCCAAACCGCCGCACCGGACGAGATACCGGCAAAGATTCCCTCTTCCTTCGCAAGTCGGCGAGTCATGGCCACGGCGTCCGCGTTCTCGACGGTCATTATCTCGTCGATCACGCTGGTGTCCAGAATCTTTGGCACAAAGCCTGCCCCGATGCCCTGAATGGGATGCGGCCCTTTCGGGTGGCCGGAGAGCACGGCGGAGGCGGCGGGCTCCACCGCAATGCATTTGAACTCCGGCTTCCGCGACTTGATCACCTGGCCAACCCCCGTGATCGTGCCGCCAGTGCCCACGCCGGCAACCAGGATATCCGCCTGCCCGTCTGTGTCGCGCCAGATCTCCTCGGCGGTTGTTCGGCGGTGGATGGCTGGGTTGGCCGGATTCTCAAACTGCTGAGGAATGAGGTATCGGCTGTCTGCTGCCGCCATCTCCTCGGCCTTCTTGATGGCGCCCATCATTCCCTCTGGCCCGGGCGTGAGGATCAGGTCCGCGCCAAGCGCGCGCAGGAGCGCTCGGCGCTCGACCGACATCGTTTCGGGCATCACGAGCGCGCACTTATAGCCCTTCACGGCGCAGACGAATGCGAGTGCGATGCCCGTGTTGCCGCTCGTGGGCTCGAGGATAATGGTGTCCGGGCCAATCCTGCCCGCTTCCTCTGCCGCCTCCACCATCGCCACGCCGATGCGGTCCTTCACGCTCGAGAGCGGGTTGAAATACTCCAGCTTTGCCACCACCGTGGCGGCGGCGCCGGCGGTGACGCGGTTCAGGCGGACTAGCGGGGTATTCCCGATGAGCTG
>VFKD01000533.1 GCA_009885735.1 bacterium | reverse complement strand
GGCTCTCTCGCGCCGGAGGCGCACAACACCTGTAGCCCACGGCAACGCCGTGGGGAAACGCAGCGGCCCATCGTTCCCCGGGCGCTGCCCCGTTGGTTCCCCGGGCGCTGCCCGAGGCTTCTGTTGTTTCGCCCCTCCGGGACTGAACGGCGCTCTCGCGCCGGACGCGCACAACAACCCTAGCCCATGGCAGCGCCATGGGGACACGCAGCGGCCCATCGTTCCCCGGGCGTATCCGTTAGCTCCCCGGGCGATGCCCGAGGCTTTCGTTCTTTCGCCCCTCCGGGGCTGAACGGCTCTCTCGCGCCGGAGGCGCACAACAACCCTAGCCCATGGCATCGCCGTGGGGAAACGCAGCGGCCCATCGTTCCCCGGGCGCTGCCCCGTTGGTTCCCCGGGCGCTGCCCCGTTGGTTCCCCGGGCGCTGCCCGAGGCTTCTGTTGTTTCGCCCCTCCGGGGCTGAACGGCGCTCTCGCGGCGGAGGCGCATATCGACCCTCACGCACAGCGGGCGAGACGCCCGCGCTCCGAGGGTTGCCCCTACTCCACCGTCACGCTCTTCGCGAGGTTACGGGGCTGGTCGATGCTGCAGCTGCGCAGGCGCGCGACATGATACGCAAGAAGCTGCAGCGGAACCATCGCCACAATGGGCATGAGCGCATCCGGCGCGGCCGGCACGCGGATGACGTGATCCGCTCCCGCCGGGTCCTCCAGGTCCTCTCGAACAACCGCGATCACCGTCCCGCCCCTGGCGCGGACCTCCTGTAGATTGCTCTGCATCTTCTCGAAGGTTGCACGCTGAGTCGCTAGTCCTACCACCGCAACTCCTGGCTCCACCAGTGCGAGCGGACCATGTTTCATCTCTCCTGCGGCGTAGGCCTCGGCGTGCAGATACGAGATCTCCTTGAGCTTCAGGGCGGCCTCCATCGCGGCGGCGTGGTCGTACCCTCGCCCTAGGAAGAAGAAGCAGGTGTTCGCAGCGAGAACTTCCGCAAGAGCTTCGACCTGTGGATTGAGCTTCAGGCAGCGCTCCACGAGGGCCGGTAGCGCGAGAATCCCGGCGGCGATCTCCTGCCTCTGGGAGTCCCACTCTTTGCGACCAGCAGCGAGGTGCAGACCGACCAATGCCAGGGCGGCCACCTGCGCGAGATAGGCCTTGGTTGACGCGACGCCTATCTCTGGCCCCGCCTGCGTGGTGAGGACCGCGTCGGCCTCGCGCGCAAGCGTGCTGCCAACCACGTTCACCACGGCAAGAGTCGGCGCTCCGCGGCGCTTGGCCTCGCGCAGGGCGGCCAGCGTATCCGCCGTCTCGCCGCTCTGGCTAATGAGTATCACGAGCGTGTCCGGTCCCACCAGCGGGTCGGAGTAGCGAAACTCCGATGCGACGCTTGCCTCGGCGGGCTTGCGGGTCCACTCCTCCAGCATCCGCTTTCCCACGAGGCCCGCGTGGTACGCAGTTCCGCACGCCACAAGGTGAATGCGGGAGATGCCTGCAAATCTGCTCGCCAGATCCGAAAGCTCCGGGAGCGAGACCTCGCCGGACTCGCTGAGCCTTCCACGCAGGGTATTGCTCAGAGTCCTGGGCGCCTCGTGAATCTCCTTGAGCATAAAGTGCTCGAAGCCGCCCTTCTCGGCCGCTTCGTCGTCCCAGGTGATTTCGAGCGGATGCCGTTCCACGCGCTCGCCGGTGTCCATTCTTCGCACGGTTACGCTCTCCGGCGTCACCACGGCGCAGTCGCCGTCCTCGAGAACGATGGCTCGACGCGTGTAGGCCATCACCGCGGTAACGTCCGAGGCGATGAACTGTTCGCTCTCGCCCAGGCCGATCACCAGCGGGGAATCCCTTCGAGCGACGTAGACCACGTCCGGCAGCCGATGGCAGATAACCGCGACTGCATAGGACCCGCGCGCCCACGCCAAGGCCTGGGATGCGGCGTCGGAGAGCTGTTCGGACGTTATTGCTCCCGAGGGCAGGTTCTCCTCGATGAGGTGTGCGAGCACCTCTGTGTCGGTCTCCGAGGCGAACTCATGTCCCATGCCGCGAAGTTCCGCACGCAGTTCCAGGTAGTTCTCCACGATGCCGTTGTGAACCACCGCCACGTCTCCCAGGCAGTCGGAATGCGGGTGCGCATTCGCCTCGTTCGGCGAGCCGTGCGTGGCCCACCGCGTGTGCGCCACGGCGACGGCTGCGTCGAAAGTCTCGCTGCTCAGGAGGGCCTCCAGCTCGGCAATCTTTCCTGGCGCCTTACGAATCTGCACCGTTGTGTCGCCGAGGAAGGCAACCCCTGCCGAGTCGTAGCCGCGGTACTCGAGCCGCTTTAGGTTTGCCACGGCCGTGGCAACGGCCGGTCTTCGTCCGACATATCCTGTAATCCCGCACATCTTCTTCTGACCCCTAATCTGCCGCCGCTGCGACCTCTACCACGTCAAACTCGTATCCGAAACTCCGTGCGCCGCTCCGCAGCCTATCCAGCAGGTCTGGATCTGCAGAATCCGTGATGAGGCGAACTCGCTTTCCCGCCAGCATCCGCCCGTTGGTGAACGCCCACGGGTGCCTCCGACCCAACTTGGAACCATCCACTGCAACCCATATCTCCGGAATAGGCGCCAAGAGCTGCTCGAGGAAAACAGCCTCTTCAGCGCGATGCGAGTAGAGCTCGAGCTCGCCCGTGTTCGGGTTTGCCACTACTCCACTCGCGCCGACCAATGCGAGGCTTGCGTGGAAGGCGCCCACCGCGTTATGAGAGTGAAACGCCCGGTCTTCCGCGTTGTAGACCTCGCCCAGCACTCCTGTGGAGATGCCGGCCTGCTCCATCTCTACGAGAACCGGCAGGCTGTTCGTGAAGACAATCAGCCCACTTGGGCGCTGGTCCAGGGTTACCGACCGGCGAATCTCTCGTGCTGCGTAGTAGGTGGTGCTTCCTGCGGTGATGGCGAGCGCCAGGTTGTCCGCCAGGTCCGCAACGACTGCCGCGGCGATGGCCTCCTTGGCAGACCTTTGCAGTTCAACCTGGCCGCCGAAATAGCCGTATGCGGAAGGTCCTGATGAGGCGAACACCCTGCCGCGCCGTATTTCTATGCCGCCTACCGCCTCCAGCAGGTCGCGAAGCGCCTCGACGTCTCGACGAATAGTACGCTCGTCTGCGCCAAGCAGGGCTGCGACCTCGGCGAGGTCGCGTCCGTGTGGAGCGGAGCGCAGCTCTTCGAGCAGGCGTAGCCTGCGGGCGTGGGTGGTGGACATGAGTGATAGGGACGGCAGGGACGCCAGGGACCGCAGAGACGAAAGTGACATAAACGGTACAGCCAGTGACAAGAATACCACATGAAGTGACAGAATCCCCCGATATTCTGTCACAAGCGTCCCTTTGGTCGCTTAAGTCCCTTTGGTCCCTTCCTTCCCTGAGCCTGCCGCTTCCAACAGGAATCCGCCGCCCACACATGGAACCCCGTAAAACCCTACTCCAAGGACTAGCTCACATGCCCGACACACCGTTTCTTTCGCACGTCGCTCCCGCCAACCGCCTTCGAGGCGCCCTTCCGAAGATTGGCATTCGTCCCACCATCGACGGCAGGCTCGGTGGAATTCGCGAGTCGCTCGAAGTGCAAGTAATGGGCATGGCCGAGACAACCGCGCGCTTCCTGTGTACGGAGGTAACCCATGCATGCGGCCTGCCCGTGGAGTGCGTCATCTCGGACTCGTGCATCGGTGGCGTGGCGGAGGCGGCGGACTGCGCCGAGAAATTCCGCAGGGAAGGCGTGGGAGTTTCGCTCACCGTGACGCCCTGCTGGTGCTATGGCGCAGAGACCATGGACATGGACCCGCTGCTCCCGAAGGCTATCTGGGGCTTCAACGGCACGGAGCGTCCGGGTGCAGTCTATCTTGCCGCGGCGCTCGCAGGCCACAGCCAGAAAGGACTGCCCGCCTTCGGCATCTATGGCCGCGACGTGCAGGACGCCTCCGAGCGGCGCATTCCAGACGATGTGCGCGAGAAGCTGCTGCGATTTGCGCGGGCGGGACTGGCTGTGGCCACGATGCGCGGCTCTTCGTACCTCGCGATGGGCGGAGTCTCCATGGGAATCGCCGGCTCCATCGTGGACCACTCGCTCTTCGAGCAGTTCTTCGGAATGAGGGTGGAAACGGTAGACATGATCGAGTTTGTTCGCCGCATGGAGCGAGGAATCTTCGACAAGACCGAATACGACAGGGCGCTTGCATGGGTTTACGAGAACTGCCCGGAAGGCAAGGATTGGAACGCACCGGACCGTCAGCGCAGCCGCGATCAGAAGCGAACCGATTGGGAGACCTGCGTCAAGATGGCGCTCATCGCGCGCGACCTGATGGTGGGCAACCCAGTGCTGGGCAAGATGGGATATGGCGAGGAGGCAAACGGCCGCAACGCGCTTGCTGCCGGCTTCCAAGGTCAGAGGCAGTGGACCGACCACCTGCCGAACGGAGACTTCCTGGAGGCGAT
>VFKD01000054.1 GCA_009885735.1 bacterium | reverse complement strand
GTGCTCTTTGTACTTGTTCGCCATTTCGCCTTGCTTGTCTGCAATGAGGCGCTTCACCCAGCGCGGATCGAGGTCCACGTGATAGCACGAGCCGCCTCGAACGTGCGCCAGATGCTCGATGGCCAAACGCAGGCGGCGCGGACCCGTGGGCCCGAGCATTAGCCAGTTCGAGCCGCGCGGAAACCACTTGTCGTCGAGCGTCTCGGAGAACTCCTCGTAGTCCCTGAAGTGGTCTTCCCAGCCAATGCGCTGCTTGGGCATTCCCGTGGTTCCGCCGGTCTCGAAGATATAGAAGGGGCGGCCCTGGTACTCTTTCGGCACCCAGCGTTCGTTCTGCTCATCGCGCAGCCACTCGTCTTGAAAGTGTGGGAACTTCACCATGTCCGAATAGCCGTGAATCTCGACGATTGGGTTGAAGCCGGTGGACTTGGCCCAGTCCAGCCAGAAGGGGCAGCCGGTCTCGGGAGAGAAGTGCCATTGGACTATGTCTCGCACATGTGCGTCGAGTGTGTCTGCAGCCAAGCGGATTGCTTCACCTGAAGGAGTGTCTGTTGCCGATGCCATGTGAGCCGATGCCTCTCGTTGCGGGAGTGTTGCTGGAGCTATTTTGCCGGGTGATGGCGCAGCCAGGCGAGACCGGGCTTGTCTACGCGGAAACTCACCAAGCGGCCTCCGTCGACCTCTGTAACATACACTGTTCGGCCGTCCGGCCCGCCGAAGCAGAGGTTTGAGGGCTTGGTTCCAAGGACATGGATGGTCTGAAGAATCTCGCCCGATGGCGTCATCTTAACAACGAGCCCGCCGCCGTGCCGCGTGATGTAGAGATTGCCGTCCACGTCGCAGCGCATTCCGTCGAACGAGTAGTTGTCGAACCTTCGGATGAGGCGCTTGCCGGAAATGCCGCCATCGTCAGCGATATCAAACGCCCAGACGTTGCGCTGCGCGCTCTCGCTCACATAGAGAGTTTTGCCGTCCGGGCTCACCTCAATACCGTTCGTGGTGCCCATGCCCTCGGCGAGACGAACGACCTTGCCTCCCACGTCGATGCGCCAGAGTTGGCCGGTGCCCTCCTTCCAGTTTGGGTCCGAGGCATAGAGCGTTCCGTTTGGCGCAATGGCCAGATCGTTGGGCTGGTTCATCCGGTCGTCATGCGCATAGACCTTGAGGCTCTTGTCCTTTGGGTCGACCTGCCAGACGTTGTGCTCTACGTAGTCTGCGATGTATATCATCCCGGCTTGGTCGAAGACGATGCCGTTGCCAGTGCTCTTGCCCGGAAGCGTGAGCCACACCTCGGCCTTGCCGTCGGGCGTCACCTTGCCGATGGTCTGTTGGTCCTTGAAGTTGACCACATAGACGTTGCCCGCGGCGTCGCAGTTCGGGCCCTCGATGCCGGGGGTGAATCCGCCAATCTCTGTGAATGGCTTTGCAACAAACAGCTCCTCATCCTGACAGGCGGCCGCAACGGTCACACTCACGCAGATGCTGAGTGCGGCACCTAGGCAAGCAAAACCTATCGCGCTCAATCTGATGCTCCCACGCTATTGAACCCTCCCGCCAGGGAAGTACTTCTCGAGTGTCTCCGCCTTTGGCGGCTTGGTGAGCAGCGACACCAGGAACATGAGCAGGGCAGAGCCGAGCACCATCGGCATCACAGGAAGGAAGCCGTAGATCGTAACGTTGGTTGGTCCTCGCAGGAACAGGTCTCCCATAGACGGGAAGACCCGCACTGGCTGTGGGGGTTTTGGCGGCGCGGGCGGCTTGCCCGTTGGAGACGCAGCGCCAACGCCGGGAGCGGATGGTCCACCTGCAGATTGTCCCGGTCCGCCTGGGGCACCGGGCGCTCCAGCAGGCGCTCCGCCTGCGCGTCCAGCGGCCGCAGCGCGAGGCGGTCCTGCGCGAGGAGCGATCGAGTCCGAGATTACTGTGAGCCGCCAAACGCCAAGGACACAGAACAGCACCCACACTCCTGCCGCGAGAGCGCCCCATTTCGTACTGCGTTTCCAGAAAAGCGCTGCCAGCATAATGGGAGCAAGCGCCGCGAAACCTGAGAATGCAAACCGAATAGCCAGCTCGAAGATGCTCGCCTGGTCTTTCAATGCTAGGGCGATGACATAGGCGGTGATGGCTATTACAACCACGAACGCCCGACCCATCCAAACCTGCGCCTTCTCGCCGTACTTCTCTCGTCCACCATAGAAAGCGAAGACATCCTGCGAGAACATGGTGCTGAGCGCCAGTATCTGGCTGTCGGACGCCATGACACAAGCCATGATTCCCGCGCCCAGAATGCCGGAGAGCAGCGCGCCGGAGTTCGCCGTCAGTAGGCGGATGATCACGTCGTCGGCCTCGCCTGGTCCCAGCCCTGGGAACTGGCTCGCGGCTACTACTCCAAGAAAGACGGAAGGAAGCCATATGAGCAGGATGCAGATAGGATAGAAGATGACGGTCTTCTTGAAGTGGGTCACTTTCTCGGCCGTGAGGCACATGATGGAGATGTGCGGAAACATCATCGCCGAGAGCGGGATGAAGATGTAGCTGAAGAACTCTTCCATCGGTATCCGTTCGCGGCTGAGGAGCATCGCGGTGCGCGGACTCGCGCTCAGCTTCGCCATGATGACGTCGAAGCCGCCGAGGTTCTTGGCTATCATGATGAACGCCAGGGTGCCGAAGCAGAGGAAGAGCACGGTCTGGAACGTGTTGACCCACGCCGTTCCCCGCATTCCGCCGAAGAAGACATAGCTCATCACCACGAGCGCGACCAGCGCTCCGCCCATCTCATAGCTGATCCAGTGCTGCGTCAGGCCGTCCGCGCCCAACACTGCCTTGCCGTCCGGGCTCATGACGGTACTGATCGCTTCGAGAGTCTGCCCGCCTCCCATCACTCCAATGATGATGTAGGGAACCAGCATCGCCGCGGTGATGGCGAAGAGGAAGGTGCCGATTCCCGCGCACTCCCAACGGTCGCGCAGGTAGGCCACTTGGGTCATGTGTCCGAACTTCTTGCCCAGCGCCCAGAGCCGCGTGCCGATGAAGAACATGGTGAGCGGAATGACGAACGCGGAAGACGAGGCCATGAGCCCAAAGACGCCGATGCCGCGCGAATAGGCCATCCCAGAGCTGCCCAGAATGGCGAATGCGGTCATGTTGGTGCCGAAGAGAGACAGCAGAAACACAACAGGGCCTAGGCTGCGGCCCGCCAGGAAGAAGTCCTCGCCGGAGTTGCTCTTGCCCTTGCGAAAGGCGAAGATGCCGATGTAGAGAACGACGGACAGGTAGATGAAGACGATAATCGCGGGGATCATTCAGCGACCTCCGCGGAGGCGGATTCAGTGGCTTCCAGATGATGCGGCCAGGCGTTCTTTACGAGGAAGACCATCACAATCGCCGCAAGGATTGCATAGGCCAAGTGGTATGCCAAGCCGACCGGCAAGAACCCAAGGACCAGGGTCTTGTCGGTCCAGAACCACCAATCTTGGTGCAGCACGACCATCGTGATGATGATAACGGCAATGACCCACTTCACGGTCGAACCTCCTGCTCGTCGCCGCGCCGGATGAAGGGTTGTGCTTCCCTCCGG
>VFKD01000066.1 GCA_009885735.1 bacterium | reverse complement strand
GATGTGCTGCAGCAGGGGCTGATTGACTTCCCCGGAGCGGTGGTGCTGGTGAGCCACGACAGGTATCTGCTCGACCGAGTCTCGACACGCATATTGGCGCTGGACGGCTTGGGTGGTCACGCCTTCTATGCGGACTACGCGCAATGGGAGCGCTCGCTTGCGCCGTCTGATCCGCAGCGCCCAAGGCAGCAGGCTCCGCGCGGTCCAAAGACGCCACAAGCGCGTCTCTCCGGCGCAGAGCGGCGGGAGCTGGGAGAGATGGAGGCGCGCATTGCCGAGGCCGAGGCTGCCGCCGAAGCCGCCAAGGCGAAGCTCACCGACCCGGAAACCGCCACTCATCCGGACCGCCTGCAGCAGGCTTGGGCGGATGTCGAGGCTGCGGACGCGCAAGTTGCCGCAATGTACGCGCGGTGGCAGGATCTCGAGGATAAGCGGGAAGCGTCGGGCGGGAGGGTGTAGGAAGGTGGGCAGTTGACAGGTCGCCCGATCCACTACCTTCACCGCCGAGCAGCCGCGTGACTTGGCATCTGCTTGCAAGGCCTGTAGTGTCGGCAGCGATGAGGAGGAATGACTGGAGGCTCCGATTCACCGAGTCTTCGATCACTTGCGCGAATGCAATGATTAGCCTATAATATGGAGTAGCCTGCCGCATCTGAAATCCGACTTCATGTCGTCGAAGGGTACCCTTCTTAGGGTGTGGGCGGGCTCAATCTATTAGCTGCCGTCAACCGGTGGTTAGCTCGGTACCATTGACGGCTCGTTTCGTCTCCTGCCGCATACATGTCCATCACGAGCTCCACCTTGTTGCCGAGGTAGAGAATACATGTTGTCCTTCTGGGAGGACCACGATGAAATGCAAATGCATCACTCTCACGTTGATTTGCTCGACGATACTTCTTGAGCTTAATGCTCTTGGAGATTCCTCGCATGCCAGTGATCCGAAAGCAGAACGGCTTTGGAAGAAGTGTGTCCAAGTAATGAGAACTGCACAGAGTTTCGACGCAGGTTTCACACATTCATTCAACCCTGATAACTCCATTGGAAAAAAAGGTCACATCCACATGGAGCGGTCCGGGAAAATACTCTGGAGTTTCCGCGCGGATCATTCCGACCCACCACGAAGTGTGGTCATGAAAAGTGACGGCAAGAAAGCGGTGATAACCAACTCTACAGAGGCCAAGCCGGATCATAGTACACATGCGGACTTCTTCCATATGTTTGTCAACTCTGGTCCTGCGGCACAGCAATTCTATGAAAGAGATGGACTCACAAGGTACCGGACACCCGGAACGCCCGTCAGGTGGGGAGGCATGATTAGAATCGGCAAGGAGCAATGTCGAGTGATTGAGGTGTCCAAAAGCAAACCCGCCTCGGTTACTCGCTTCTACATAAGCCCAAATGGCGTGTATCATGGATACCGGCGTACGTATCGTCAGAGCGGTATGGACTACGAGACGGAAGAGGTCTGCGCAAACGTGAAAGTCGCTCGGTAACGGATTCTCCGGGCGATGCCCTGGGCTGATGTTGTTGTTGCCAATCCGGGGCGAGGCGGGCTCAAGGCAAGATTACGTTGGACGTGTTCGACGAAGCGCAGCGACTGCGACGGCCACGGAAGGGGACGGAGCCCCAGCCCTGTAACGGCGCCTGGATTTTCGCACCGCCGCATTCAACGGCGCACGCCCATACGGTGCAGGCCCCATCCTGCGCAGTAGTCGGCGCGACAAATGGCCACGGCAGGGCACGGAGCCCCAGCCCTACAACGGCGCCAGGATTTTCGCACCGCCGCATTCAACAGCGCAGGCCCGTAGGGTGCAGGCACCGTCCTGCGCCGTGCCGTTAGCTCGAGTGTCCAACTCTCTCATGTTCACAACGGCGCGGGCCGTACGCCGTATTACTCCGCATCCAACAAGCGCACCCAGTACTTCCCACTGCCCTGGTTCGGCGAGACCCATACCGTGTAGGTCCCCGCGACCGCGAGCTTGGTGGAGAGCAAGCTGTTCGTGTCGTCCCCACTGTCGTTGTCCGAAGCCACCTCACGTCCGTCCGGCCCAAAGAGCCGGACTGAAGTGTCGAACTCGGTCGACCGAACGCTCAGTAGAATCGCCTGTCCCGCGCGTCCCGTGAAGGCCCAGATGTCGTTCATTCCGGTGCTCACGCTTGAGCCCGACTTCTCGCCAAGCTTGAGCGGGCGGACAGGATCGATTGCGCGCTTCACCTTGTAGGCGCCGCCGCCTCCATCTCCGTTGGAGTGAACCCGCATTAGGTAGTTTCCCGCGTCCGTCATCAGCAGGGTCAGCAGCGGGTTGCGGCCTCCTCCGCCGTCGTCGTTTGTGGTGACGAGGTCACCTTTTGGGCTAAACAGGTCTATCACCATGTCGAACTGCTCTGCGACACCCTCCAGACGCAATATCTGGCCCGGTTTGCCGGGCACGGCCCAGTAGTCCGAGTCTCCAACCGGCAATGCTGCAGACGTATCGACGCCTTGATCCGCGGTTCGCACGGGCCGCAGGATGCTGAGGCGATAGCTTGCCGCCAGTCCATTTGGCTGGAGCACCGACACACGGTAGGAGCCCTTTCGCCCGAGGAGTGCGATCTCATGCACGGCTTTCGACGAGACGGGCAGGGACGAGACAGCAGAGCCCTGATCCTTGCCGACGTCCGGGACTTCACTATCTGCGATGAAATCGAGGCTCTTCACAAGGCTGACTGAGTCCGCCTGCGCCTCGATGCGAATGACGTCACCAGGCAAAGCGGAGAAAGTCCAGAGGTCGAGTCCGTCCGGGCTGAGCGATGTAGGAGCGCTGGTCTCTCCAATCTTGATTGCCAGCTTTCGTGCGGGCGCGAAGAACACCGAGACGCTGGCGGCCGAGGAGCTCCGTGCGCCCACGCGCAAGAAGTGGGTCCCCTTCACCTTTGCGCTGAAGTGGAGCCTCGTGCCGCTTGCCGCTCCAGCGGTGAACGGCTGCGTCGAGATGCGCTCGCCGGCAGGATCAAGCATCTCAACGTCGTGGCTCGTCGCACCGGAACGCACAGTCAGCACTAGCATCACGTCCTTCTCTGCTGCAAACTGATACCACTTGTACGGCTTGCGGTCGAGCGGCCCGGAGACGCGGGTAGAGACCGGCACGGGTGTGGCGGTGAATCGATGCAGAGTGAACGTATACTGCCCGCCTCCCTTCGACTTGAACGCTTTCACCAGGACCCTGTAGTCGCCGCGCTTGGCGAATGTCACGCGGACGAGAGCGTCCTGCTCGCCGTCGCGGATATCGTCATTGGCGGCAACCTCTTTGCCGACGGAGTCGACCACTTGGAGGTAGGGATCGAAGTTGGTGCTGTGCGCGCGAGCCACGATGGTCTCGCCGGCCTCTATCTTGAGCGGCCACTCTCCGTATTCGCCGGTTGTAAGAATGTGTTGGCGAGTAAAGGTATCACCCGAGCTAGAGTCGCTCGGACCCATCCTGCCGCCTCCGAAGCCTCCGCCACCTTGGCCTCCACCTCCGACGCCGCCCCCACCACCGCCGAATCCGCCTTGCGCCCTGCATGGTAGTTGGGCGGCCAAAAGAGCAAGTCCCATCAACATCAACGAGATCGAAAGCATTCGACGCATCTTCGTGTCCTCCTCAGGGCCATCAATGCTCGACCAGGGATCGCTGGCGGGCCGAGATGACATTAAGACGAAGGATCGGTGAAGAAGGTCACAAAGGGGAGGAGTGTCTGGGACGAAAGTCGTCCATCGAGGGAAAGATCCGGCAATGGTCGTCCGAAGTCTCCGAAGGCGCCGCGACCGTGGCTAGGGTCCAGCGATGATGTCGTCGAGAACAGCGAGCGGCAAACCTGGAACTCGGAGAAACCCTCGGTCGTTGGTGACGAAGAGGCTGCAGCCGTGCAAGAGGGCTGTTGCAGCGTGGATAGCGTCTGGGGTCTTCAGTGCCCTATGAGCTGCGCGGAGGCGAGCAGCCTCCGTCAGTACGTCCATAGTGATAGGCAGGAGGTTAACGTGCGGTTGATGCCAGAGGGACGTGAAGTCCGACACGAGCCTTGCCTCCGCGTTTCGCAAAGGCAGGACAAGGGTCTCCATCAAGGTCAATTCACTGCTAATTACTGTGAGGTCACCTGCGTCGGCTTGCGCCCACATCGGGTGGAGGACAGTGGTGTAAGCTGGGAATATCTCTACGGTGTAGATTGCGATCTGCGCGTCTATGTAGACAGTGCCACCTACCGGAAGAGATGTCAATCCCACGAGTCGCGCTCCGTCCGGTAATTGCGCTCCACCTCATCCCACGTTGCCGCCGAGCGCGGGCCAGGGGGTAAGGATTGGATGAAATCCAAGACTCCCTTTGGGGCGCTTGCATCCGTCGTTGGCAGTATGGTTGGTTCGGGAAGCATCACAATGAGTTCAACTTCACCGCCGTCCGGCAGGTCCGGCGAGGCGAACTCGACACGCTTGCCGGGAAGAACTCTGGCCGTCAACCTAAGTGCAGTTTGCATAGTTTCCACCTCCAGATGGAAGTATAACACCACATGCGGAGAAATGCCCAGGCAGTGTCTACAACAGCCACAGGTACGGTTGCTGTCACCTGTGAGTCTGCCGTAACATCCACCGAATCCGCGTGTCAAAGAGAGTACAGGATCGCCGCAATCTCAGGTAAGACGGCATCGTATGATACAATGATCGTAAGTTTGGCGCGCCATGCCGCAGGAGGAATAGATGTCAGAGTACGACCACAAGCAGCGAATAGAGGACCTCTTTCTCTCGAGGAGGCAGCTTCTGGGGCGCATGGGCAACGGGTTCGCTGGCCTCAGCCTCGCCGGCCTGATGGCGGAAGAAGCTGGAGCGCAGACGCAGAAGTCGCAAAAAAAGCTTGCCGCGCTCGCTCCTCCTGCATTCGATCCGCTTGCCGTCAAGAAACCGCACTTCGCTGCGAAGGCCAAGCGCGTCGTATTCTTCTTCTGCAACGGCGGTCCGGCGCACATGGACACGTTCGACCCAAAGCCGATGCTCACCAAGCATCACGGCCAGCCGCTGCCGTACAGCAATTTGCCCACCGAGCGCAAGACCGGCACCTGCTTCAAATCGCCCTTTGAGTTCAAGAAGTACGGCCAGAGCGGCCTCGAGGTGAGCGAGATATTCGCAAACGTCGCTCAGCATGTGGACGACATGTGCATCATCCGGTCGATGCATGCGGACGTGCCGAACCACGAGCCGTCGCTGCTGCTCATGAACTGCGGCGAGGCGCGCCAGATCCGCCCGAGTATGGGAAGCTGGCTGCTCTATGGTCTCGGCACCGAGAACAGGAATCTGCCAGGGTTCATCACCATGTGCCCTGGCGGGTACCCCATCCAGGAGACGCAGAACTGGCAGAACGGCTTCCTTCCGGGCGCCTACCAGGCGATGTATATCGATCCCTCCAAGACCGATATGCAGAAGCTCATTGAGCACATTCGCAACCGATTTGCGAGCCAGGAGGAGCAGCGCAGGCAGCTCGACCTGCTCAAAGAGATGAACGACAAGCATGCCGCCTCCCGGTCGAACGACGCCATGCTCGACGCGCGCATCCAGAGCTATGAGCTTGCCTACAGAATGCAGATGGAGGCCACAGATGCCTTCGACACCGAGAAGGAGCCGCAGAAGGTACGCGATGCATATGGTCCCGGCGTTTACGCCCGTCAGACGCTTATCGCGCGGCGGCTGCTGGAGCGAGGGGTTCGTTACATCCAGCTCTATCACGGCGCGGGCCAGCCCTGGGACCATCATGACGACATTGCCACCGGCCACCGCAAGCTCGCGAACGAGAGCGACCGGCCCATCGCAGCCTTTCTGACCGACCTCAAGGAGCGCGGAATGCTCGACTCGACCCTCGTTATCTGGGGCGGAGAGTTTGGCCGAACTCCCACGGTGGAGCTTCCGACGCCGGGCGCCAATGCCGGCAAGCAGAATGGCCGCGATCACAACCATCACGGCTTCAGCTATTGGATAGCCGGCGGCGGAGTGCGCGGCGGGCAGGCCTATGGCGCAACGGACGACTTCGGCTTCAAGGCGGAGGTCAACAAGGTTCATGTACACGACTTCCACGCAACCCTGCTCAAGCTGCTG
Source organism: bacterium (assembly GCA_009885735.1). Classification (GTDB taxonomy): domain Bacteria; phylum Armatimonadota; class Chthonomonadetes; order Chthonomonadales; family CAJBBX01; genus VFKD01. The sequence goes on along the minus strand of VFKD01000066.1, from coordinate 6,750 downwards.
GGCTTCGACCATACGAAGCTGACCTATCGCTATGCCGGGCGAGACTTCCGCCTCACTGATGTCTCCGGCAACGTGGTGGATCAGCTCATCGCCTAGCGACTGACCCTGTCCGTACTGCAATAGGAGTCGGCAGCAAATGGTTCTTAGCCTTGTGCCGTCAACTCTCGAACCGGCTTCGGCGCGACGCCTTGCGTCGCTCCTCCAGCACATCGCTGCGGGTGCGTCCCAGCAGGACTTGCTTGGGGAGGTTGCCGAAATCGCACGCTCGGCGGTGGATGCTGCATCTGTTGCGATTGGTCTGCAGGGCGCTCACGCAGGCTATATCGAGATCGTTGCCGCTGCCGCAGACACTCCGCGTGACCTCATAGGAATGAGAATCCTCTCCGACGAGTCGCTCGCTGGACAGGCGATGCGCACCGGAGAACCTGCCGAGACCTCCTACGACGAGGCTGCGCAGCATGGGTTGCCGCGAGGGGTATCGAGTGCTGCGGCTGCACCCATCTTAGGCGCGGACGGTAGTGTTCGCGGGGCGGTGCTTGCGCTCAACAAGCACCATCAAGATCGGTTTGATCAGGCCGATGTGGACTGTCTTCGGCTCATGGCTTCCGCCGCCGCTCTCGTCCTGCATCACGAGCAAGGCGAGCGCGCCATGCGCGACCAGCGCCGTGAGCTCGACGTACTCTACGAAGCAGTGCGAACAATCAGCGGGAGCCTCAACATCCAAGAGGTTCTTGCATCGGTACTAGACGCCGTCTGTGCCCGACTAGAACATCATTCCGCGGTTCTGCTGCTGCTCAATGACGACCGCACGCACCTCTTCATTGCCGCCGAAAGGGGGCTGACGGATGACGAGAGGGATGTGCAGCTTAGCGCGTCGGGCGGAATGGCCGGACGCGCAATTGAGGATCGCCGGCCCTGGCTCATCGCGGATTGCGACCTCGATCCAGGATTCGAGAGCATCGCGAGCGGCGCTCCCACACGGTCCGCGATTCTTGCGCCCATCGCCAGCCGAACGGATGTTCTGGGCCTGGTCATCGTCTCGAGCCTTCAGCCGCACGCCTATTCGGCAAATGACGTTCAGTTGCTGGATGCTGTCGCAGCCCAGGCCGGCATCGCCATTGAGAATGCGTGGCTCTACGAGGACGCAACGAGGAGAGCAGAGGAGGCGGCAGCGCTCCACACACTCTCCCAGCACCTCAACAGCTCGCTGGATCTCGGAGAGGTATACCGCGCGGTTTGCACGAGCGCGGCTGAGCTTCTGAATGTCGATGGGTTTGCCGTACAGACGATCGAGCCCGGAAAGCCGCACATCTATGATCGAGCTCAGATTGGCGTCAACTCCACGTTTGCCGAACGACCTCAAGCCAAGCTGGGCGAAGGAATCTCCGGCTGGGTCTGCGAGTGGATGACTCCGACAGCGGTCGCGGACGTGGCGGCAGATTCTAGAAACCGGTCTGCTCCTATCGAGCAGTTTGGAGTAACCTCGGTTCTCTGCGTGCCGATGACGGTGGGAGGCGAGTGCTTGGGCGCACTCCTCGCTATGTCCGGGCGCCGGCGGCTCTTCACCGTCGCAGAGATGGAGCTGTTATATACGATTGCAAATCATGCGGCTGTCGCGATTCAGAACGCGCGCCTCTACCGAAATGCGCGCGACCGTTCTGTCGCCCTGCGTGGGTACTTCAGACGGGCTGCGCAGGCTCTCGGTACACTCCACGACCACGATTCATTTCCCATGCTTACGGACTTGGCTGTTCGAATGCTTGATGCCCAACGTGCCGTCCTCTATCGAGTGTCCGAGGCGGGGCTGGAACTCGTGCATGCCCAAGGGTTCAGGCAGCACGGTGGACCGGAAGCGAACCTGGCTGCGGGGGATGGGTTGGCCGGCAGCGTTGTTCGCCGGGGCAAGGCAGTTCGCCTGCTGAACCCAGCAAACGATCCGCGATATTCCCCGTATGCCTGGTTGGCGCGAGACAGGATTGGCGCCTATCTCGGCGTGCCTCTACGGTTCGATGAGCAGGTGGTTGCTGTTCTGGAGGTTTTCCGCGCCGATGAGGTTCCCTTCAGCAAGGACGATGCGAAGCTGCTGGCGGAGTTTGCGCGAGGCACGCGGCTGGGCGAAAGGACAGCAGGCGACCGGGCCGGCGCCTATCTGCTGTAATCTCCGCTCTTGCCGCCGCTCTTGGATTCTAGCTGGATTCGCTCTATGACCGCTGTGCGGTCCATGCTCTTCACCATGTCGTAGAGGGCAAGCGCTGCCACAGACACGGCAGTTAGCGCCTCCATCTCCACGCCGGTCTTGCCGGAAACTCCAACGGTTGCGACAATGCTCACTCCCGTGTCAGTCACATTGAGGTCCACTCTCACCCTGTTGAGGGCCAGCGGATGGCAGAGAGGAATCAGGTCGCTCGTTTTCTTGGCGGCTTGAATCCCGGCAATCCGGGCCACAGCCAACATGTCTCCTTTTGGCACTGTGTTATCCCGAATGTGCTGCACGGTGGCTTCGGAGAGGCGAACGAAGCCCGAGGCTGACGCGAGGCGCTCGGTGACGGCCTTATCGCCCACATCCACCATGTTCGCGGCGCCCTGTTCATTTAGGTGTGTGAGCTCTCTCAAGTCTCGTGTCCCTTCTTGGCAATGTTGTAGTCGTCCGGCGTGTTGATGTTGATGAGACACCTCAACAGTGGATCGACTCTGCCGATCTCTAGCTCGGACACAGTTCGCACTTCAAGCTTGAGCAGCGCTCGGTGCAGCGCGCGCTCCCCGCTCTCAATCTCGGCCCGCAGTGCCGGCAGGCTCCGGGAATGGTATGCGGCGCACAGCGGCTCCATCCTGCCATCTATGATCGGAACTGCAGCGTCCTTCTCGTCACACAGCTCCATGAGAACCGTCAGCACAGTGGCCGTGACGTATGGCATGTCGCAGGCGAAGACCGCATGCACGCCTTCAGGAAGTGACTCAAGTCCGGTTGCGACAGCTCCCAAGGGTCCCGCCCCTGGCCAGATGTCGTGAACCTGTGACACTCCTGCGGGCAGGTCCGGCAGGACTTGGTCTGTCACGACTACCACGGCCTTACTACACGTAAGCGCGGTTGAGATCGCGCGCAGCAGCAGCGTGGTTCCGCCGAGCTCCAGCGTGCGCTTGTCTTGGCCCATCCGTCTCGAAGCGCCGCCGGCTGTAATGATGACTCCCATCAGATCCTCCGGCCTTTCCGGTATCCTATTATAGCGGTCACCCACGTCCTTTGTGCGCGGCTTGAGCCACTTCACTTCCCTCCAGAAAGAGCACTCCTTCATGGCAAGTTCGGACCACGTAGAAAAGGTCCTCATAATCGGCAGCGGGCCGGCGGGCTACACCGCCGCGCTGTACACTTCGCGAGCCAATCTTGAGCCGCTAATGATAGACGGCGGACCGGGATTCGGTCAGACGATGCAGGGGCAGGGCGGGCAGCTCACCATCACGACGGAGGTCGAAAACTACCCCGGATTCCCGGAGGGCGTGATGGGCCCGGAGCTGATGGTGAAGATGCGCGAGCAGGTCGCGCGCTTCGGAACTCGCTTCGTGGAAGACATGGCGACCCGAATCGACTTCTCGCAGCGACCCTTCAAGGTGTGGGTGAATGACGATATGTACCGGGCTGAAACGGTGATTGTGGCGACTGGTGCTGCTGCGAAGTGGATAGGGCTTGACGCCGAAAAGCCCGTCTGGGAGGGTGGTCTCGGCGGAGCGGGGGTGAGCGCATGCGCAACGTGCGACGGAGCGCTGCCCGCATTTCGCAACAAAGACCTGATTGTAGTGGGCGGAGGCGACACCGCGGTCGAAGAGGCGATGTACCTCACTCACTTTGCTTCGTCCGTGGCCATAGTACACCGCAGAGATGCTCTGCGTGCCTCAAAGATCATGCAGAAGAGGGCATTCGACAATCCAAAGATCGAGATGGTCTGGAATTCTCGCATCGCAGAAATACACGATCCCGCAGCGAAGAGGGTGAGTGCGGTAACCCTGGAGGACACTGTCACTGGAGCTCGCACGGTACGGGCGACGTCAGGCGTCTTCATTGCCATTGGACACAGGCCAAACAGCGACCTGTTCAAGGGGATTCTCGATATGGACGAGAACGGCTACTTGACGACCCATCATGAGGTGCGGACGAATATTCCCGGTGTGTTTGCGTGCGGAGACGTGCAGGATCACGAATACCGTCAGGCGGTGACTGCGGCAGGGTCCGGCTGTGCGGCGGCCATACAGGCGGAACGGCTGCTTGCCGCAGAGGAGGCGGGCGCGGAGGTGACCTGGTAGATGGGCTTTGCTGAGATCGTGGGCCATGCCGGACCCACTCGGCTCTTTCAGCGCTCGTTGGCTGCCGACACAATGGCAGGCTGCTACCTGCTGGAGGGGCCGCAGTCCGTTGGCAAGACAACTCTTGCGATGGCAGTTGCACAGGCGGCGTCTTGCTTGAATCCACTCGAGGATCCCTATGAGGCGTGCGGCGAGTGCAGCTCGTGCAGGCTAGTGGCGTCACATTCGCAGCCAGAGGTGGTGCTTATCCCGCCCGCAGGAGACAGCACGCAGATATGGCAGTTCTGGGACCGGGATGGGAGACCTCCGGGTGCCCTACAGCATGCTCTGCAGTTTGCTCCCGCTGTGGGACGCAGACGTGTCATCATTATCGAACGGGCGGACACCCTTACCGAGGGCGCAGCAAACAGCCTCCTGAAGTCGCTCGAGGAGCCGCCAAGCTACGTCCTGTTCCTGCTCCTGACGCAGAGCATCGCGCGGGTGCTGCCAACAGTGGTGAGCCGCAGCCAATGCGTTCGCCTTCTGCCTGTGCCGCGGTCTGCTATTGAAGCTCGGCTCGTGTCGCTCGGTGTAGATCCGTTTCATGCGAGCATGACAGCCTCGGTGTGTCAGGGAAGGCCCGGACTCGCGTTTGCCCTTGCGGAGCAGGACAGCAAGGAGGCGGAGACCGTGGTCCGCTTCACGCTCGAGATGTTGCGGTCCTCGCTGCTGGACGCACCGCGGCTTTCGGAGGCGCTGCGAAAGATGGCTGTGGTTCGCAAGATAGCGGATGTGCCAATAGCCTCAACTGTCGAGACCGCTGCTGGAGACGATGAGGGCTCGGAAGCAGCCCCGCGCGACAAGGCAGCCAGGAGCACGGTCGGTGGGTTTGTCGAGGGCATGATGGACGTTCTGCGCGACATCTTTCGGTTGAGGGTGACAGGCGCTGACGCAGACATTACATACGCCGGATGCAGGACTGAACTTCAAGCGATGTCGGAGCTGCGAACGCCGGGTGAGTGGATGGCCGCGCTCACTCTGCTCGATACGGCCCGCAGGCGGTTGGACCAGAACGCCGGCATCGGGTTGGTGACGGATTGGATGGTTGCAGAGCTAATCGCGGCCTAAGGACGCCGCTTGCTGCGTCTGATGCCCATCTCCCCCTTTAGGGGGCTTGGGGGTGCTGAAGACGCTGTTTGCCGAGGCCTAGTATTTGGAAAGACCGACGCAGAATAAGGAGAGCAAATGGCAGGAGTGAAAGCAGGAGACAGGGTACGAATTGTGCAGCGAGAACAGACGGCGGACGACGTGAAGTCCAGCCTCTACTTTCCGCACTACGCCGGACTTACCGGTTCAGTTCAGAAGGCGTATGTCGGCGACGAAGTCGCCGTGCAGATCGAGCTGGAATCCCTTACCAGGGAGATTCGCAAGCGGCACGACAGCGTGCGGGACCAGATGAAGACGAAGTGGCTGGATGGCCTGTCCGAAGAGGGCCGGGGCAAGCTCACCGAGCGCGAGAAGGACTTCAACCTGCGCTATATCGTGCTGGTAACTCAGGGCGACCTCGAGGCGGTCGGGCCAAAGCCAATACCAGCGCCCAAGGCGGCGCCGGCGCCAAAGGAGGAGGTTCCACTGCGGCCAACCGATCAAGACTATGCGGCGGCCGAGGAGCAGGAGCTTCTGCGGCGGCTTGGAACCAGCAGCAGCGAACAAGGAGGACTCGACTTATGAAGAACATGGTTCGTTTGAGCATCGCGGCCCTGGCGATCTTGGCTGCCTTGGGATCCGGGCCTGCGCGAGCGGATGCTCCAGCCTCGGCCGAGAGCATCATGACGGCGGCGAAGAAGCAAGCAAAAGAGAGCAAGAAGCCAATCTTCCTGGTGTTTGGCGCGACATGGTGAGGCTGGTGTACGCGCCTGGACGGCGTGCTGGCGAAGCCTGAATTCAAGAAGCTTCTCGACAAGAACTATGTGGTGGTTCACCTGGATGTGATGGAGAGCGGCGAGAAGATAAAGACTCATGAGAACGCGGGTGGGAAGGACATTATGGTCGCCTTGGGCGGCGAGAAGAGTGGGCTTCCATTCTTTGCGTTTTTGGATGCCTCAGGCAACAAGCTGGCGAACTCAAATGCCATGCCCAAAGAGCAAAATATCGGATGTCCAGCTACTCCCGAGGAGATACTCGCGTTCGAGGTGCTGCTTAAGATGACGGCTCCGAAAATGGCAGCTAAGGGGCGCGAGGCATTGCTTGCTCACCTAACCGAACTGAACAAGCCGAAGCCTGTGCCGGTTCCGACGCCTCCAGCGCCGCCGTAGAGCGACGCTGTCGGGCAGCACCTCGGATCGTTGCCCTGTCTTGTCATGCTGAGTAATTATCGCAATACGAGCGACTACGCACGGAATGAACTCGGATCGGCCAAGTTGAGTGTCGTCCTCAGGTCTCGACATCGGCATGCGGATGCGTTGGTCGTTGACG
>VFKD01000569.1 GCA_009885735.1 bacterium | reverse complement strand
GAGTGGTTGACACCAGCAGGGTCTCTACGATCTTGAGGTTGTGCGCCCGAAGTGAGCTGCCCGTCTCGGTGTTCACCACGATAGCGTCGACCAACTCCGGCACCTTCACCTCGCAGGCTCCCCACGAAAACTCCACATGCGCGCTCACGCCGTGCTGGGCCAGGTAGCGCTCGGTGAGGCGCACATATTCCGTGGCGATACGCTTGCCCTCAAGGTCCTTGATGCAGCTAACCGCGGCGTCGTTTGGAACCGCCAGCACCACGCGGATCGGGCTGAGCGTGGCCTTTGAGTAGGTGAAGTCGCCCACCTCGTACACGTCGACTCCGTTATCCTCTATCCAGTCCTTGCCGGTGAGCCCTACGTCCAAGATGGCCTCCTCCACGTAGCGAGGAATCTCCTGCGGGCGGATGAGGAGGGGCTCGATCTCGGGGTCATCCACGCTGGGGTGGTAGGATCGGCCGCTGGAGAGCCTGAAGTCGTAGCCTGCCTTACGGAAGAGGCCGAACGTGGCCTCCTGGAGGCTGCCCTTTGGGATGCCGATCTTGAGCTTCACGGATATGGGACCTCGCTTGGGTGGATGGGAGTGAGGATGGATGCGCGAGTCTAGTATAGACCAAGAACTGCGACTGGGGACCGAAGACCGGGGACGGGGAAGTCAGATGACAGTGCGCACCCCATGGTGGACTGAGTGGGCGCCTGCGCCTGAAACGGGGTAACCTCTAGCGGAGCGCGGGCGTCTCGCCCGCCAGAAGCACGAGCAGCGCCATAGGCTTGTGCAGGGGACAGGCAAGGCTGGCGAGACACCGACTGACCGTCGGATGTGCGCGTCTCCCACGGCTCGATTGGCTGCTGGTCAGGACTCGCGGTACGCCGGTAATTTGATGTCGGGCAGGGCCTAGACAAGAGGAGTAATCGTTACGGCTCCACCGTCGATCCCATCCACGGTGAGGCGGAAACCCTGCAGCAGCCCCATTCCGATGAGGGCCACCCCTTCAGCTTTGTGAGCCACTATCGTTCTCATAAGCCCATTCCACCGAATCAACGCGAAATGCAGGTCGAGTTCGACTGAGAGTTCCCCTGCGAGCACCATGCGAGTCTCGCTTACGAACGGCAGTGAGAGCCCATCAATGACGTAGGCAGGCAGCGTGAGGTACTCCGTAAACCCAGTATCTACAACCGCTTCGAGTATTACCACCGCTCCATTCGGGCCTCGCACCTCAATCCGAACTTCAGCTTCGCGGCCAGCCGTCACTTGACCTGTTATCATTCGCGCGCCGGTCCCACCCGCCTACCGATTCGACCCAGCGCGGGATACCCAATACGCATCGTGTAGAGCTGGGCGTCGAGGTATCGCCTGTGCATGTTCTCAATCGGAACAAGATAGTCGTCCCCTATCTCATAATCGCCCGAGACCACGTCGATGACGATGTAGCGGCCCTTGTTCTCGGCTTCTACTTGGTCCCGTATACGTGTGTTGTATAGCTCCCAGGCACGTGTTCCAGTGGCAGAGGTGTTCACAGTATCAACTCCTTCTCTTCTGATTCTACCATCTTGTGGAGAGATAGGCACTTGCAGTAGCAGTCCAAAGCCTACAGCAGAACTAAGATGTATAATGTACCTGGAGCAGTAAGGAGGCCGCGTTGCCAATTCCATCGTTTCGAGAAGATGGCTGGCTGCCCGAAGGGCATTGGCAGGCAAACTGGGAGGAGATCACCGATGTGTTCGGTGATACTTTGGGAAGTAGGCGAGCAGAACTGATGGCCCGTGTGAGTCAAATGGTGTGTATAGCAATTCAACCGACCGTTGTCCACCTAGCTGATACCGCTATCAACTCGTCGTGAGCG
>VFKD01000519.1 GCA_009885735.1 bacterium | reverse complement strand
TATCCTCCAGACCCAGGGACTTGAGCGCGAGGACCGGCAGGAAGGCCACACCCAACTGACTTCCGCTAAGTCCGGTCTATTTTTGGTGGTGGATCGCGGCTGGCGCCGGCTGACGCACTAGCCAGACCTATTCATGAACGAGCCTGCGCTCCACCGTCATTCCTGCGAAAGCAGGAATCCAGGAGAGCGAATCTGGATTCCCGCTAACGACATGCGGGAATGACGGTTTGACGGTCTGTACTGCTTTCACGAGCGATGTGAATAATGCAGGCTAGTCGGCTGGTCGCTCAATGTGAAATCCGTCCGGCAAGGTCCCGCCATTGACCTTCGCGACCACGGCCTCAATCTGGTCATCAGGCGTAGACGCTCCCGCCGTGATGCCGATGCGCTTGAAGGCCCGTATCCACTCCGGCTGCACGTCATCCGCGGTCTCCACGCGGTGTGCCTCCGCTCCCTCATCTCTGCAGGTCTCAACCAGCCTGCGAGTGTTTGCGCTCTGCTCTCCACCGATGACTATCACGAGATCAACTTTACGCGCAAGCTCGCGGGCGGCATCTTGGAGCGAATCCGTCGCGCCGCAGATGGTGTTAATCACTTTTAGTTCGCGCACGCGAGACGAGAGCCTCCCCACGATTGCGCCGAAGTCCGCCGCACGCTGAGTCGTTTGCGACACAACTCCCACCTTGTTGGCGAGCGGAACGTGTTCGGCCTCGTCAACGGTTGCTATCACGGTGACGCAATCGTCCACGGCGCCGCAGATTCCGCGCACTTCGCTGTGATCCTTGTCGCCCACGAGCACAAGCTGGTAGCCCTCACTCACAAGGCGCTTGGCGGCTGAATGCACCTTGGTGACGAACGGGCAGGTGGTGTCCAGCACGCGCAGCGCCCTGGTTGCCGCCTCCAGGCGAACCTGAGGAGTCACGCCGTGAGCAGAGAAGACCACCGTGCCTTCGTCTATTGAGCCCAGGCGCTGCGCCGAGCGCACTCCAACCGATTCCAGGGCAGCCTGTGCCGCTGGGTTGTGAACCAGCGGGCCGAGCATCGTGATGGGCGACGTGGCGCCGGCTGCGGCTGCCTCGACCATCGAGACTGCTCGCCTCACTCCGAAGCATGCGCCCAATGCGCGGGCAATGAGGATTTCGGGACGCGGAGCGGGTGAGCTGTATGTACTTGGCATTGTCTATCTCCTAGCGAGGCTTTGCCTCACACCAACGAGTTGTATGTGCTCCCGAGGCCTGTTACACCCCGTGGGCATAAGCCCGTCACAATCCTTATATCCAGCTGCGTCGCGACGTCCAGTAGTTCTGTCATGCTGAGCGGAGCTTCCGCCGTTTGGAAGCCTTGGCCTGCCCTGAGCTTGCCGAAGGGTCGAAGTATCCGGTTGTATCATTGTGTGTCCGGCCGGACCCTTCGACTGCGCGGCGATACGGCTGCCGCTTCGCTCAGGGTGACAATGATGGGCCGTTGCGATGGTCTGAGCATCTGGACCAATTCTCGAAACTTGACACAAGTACAACATCTTTTCGGACTCAAGTCACCCAGAATCTCGACTTTGTAGGGACGCTGCGTGCTGCATCCTCCCTGTCTTGCGTAGGGACGCCGATTGCGGCGTCCACGCTATTCAATTATAGGATGCCACAAACTAATCTGTAGTGTCAAGTGCTTTGTGGTGCAAAGTATAGTGGTGCAGCGGATGACGCAGGTACTATGTTGTGTTGCATAGATTGAGGAGATGACATGCCCGGACCGGTCGCGGTCGCCCAGGGCGACGTGGTGATACTCAGGAAACAGCACCCCTGTGGGGGAGCATCGTGGTCGGTTACACGCACGGGCGCCGACATCGGCCTCCTGTGCGGCACTTGCGGCCGCCGGATTATGCTCGACCGCGAGGAGTTCGAGAGGCGCCTGGTTCGGCTGGACCGCCCCTCGGAACCTGGCGCGGCGTGCTAGAAGCTAGGCCCGCGAGCGGCTCTGGCCGAACGGCGCTGTGGACTGCCGTGGTGGCCTGCGGGCTGGTGCTTGCTGTGACAGGCAGGTGGGCTGCGCAGGAGTCTCCAGCCATCGTTCGCCAGGCGCCTCCGCCTAGCCAGACTCCTCTGATTGTTTCGGTGAGCCACGATCCTGCCCTTGCGGAAGAGGCTGGCGATCCTCGCGAAGTTCTGGGCATCGGACCGATGATGTCGATTTCTAAAGGGCTCCTGACGGCTGCGACATCGCGCCCATGCGTCGTAAAGTCGCCCTCCCGCGATCTGGGCGTGCTGGCAGGCCGAAGTGCAGACGGGCTTACTGTTGCGGTCTCAAACCGATCCGCGGCCAAGCTAAGCTTCAAGTTGAGCACAATGCTCGAGCCTGGCGCGTACTGGATAGAGAGGATTGCATATCCTGAGGCTTCCGCAGGGGCGGGGCCACGCCAAACTAGACTTGCACACGTGATCGTTCGCTCGTCATCGGCAGTTGTGAAGCCCGCTTGGCTCAATGCAGGCGAAGTGGGGTTCTACCGCTTTAGAAACGCCCGCGCGGAACTGCTTGCTGCGCATCGGAGTGTCCGACAAGTCGTGGCTCGTGTCGGTCAGCAAAGCGCCGCTGAGCATAGACGGTTTTCGGTTCCACTCGGAGAGGCAGGCTTTCATATCGGCGTCGCATGCGCCGACAAGTGGCCTAGCGACACTGAAAGATCAGTAAAGCACCTGCAGAGGTCGCTTCTTGCGGTGGCGCATGCTCAGGCACTCTGCCGTAACGCAGCGGGGCTGAAGCGGGTTTCATCTAGGACGGCAGGGCTGCTCACCCAGAGCCTTGACGTCCTGGAGCAGTGCTTGGCAGAATACAGCACGCTCTGCCTGGGCCTCATTCCGGCGATAGAGTGGTCGCAGCCGACCGGATCGAACCACTGGAGAGCCCGACTGTCGCTGCGAAATACAGGGTCGCAATTGGTTGCGAATGTTCAGCTTGGTCTCTCGGCACCCGTTGGAGCCACGGTCAGCCCAGCGGAGCGAGCGGCGTGCGGCGCCCTTGGCCCGGGGCAGAGCGCATCAGCGGAGTTCAAGGTAGTGGGCCTAGGCCCAGGGGCTTCAGTGCTCTATACAGCAGGCTATAGCTTTCTCGCCGCAAGAGTCCCGGCTCGGCTGAGGCTGAATTCGATTCCACAAGACTAGGGCCATTCGGTCCATAACCGCTCTACGAGGAGATCCACCCGTGCAACCCAGATTCCGTGCCGCACTGCTACCGCTGCTTGCGACCATGTTCGTCTTCCCCATTCACGCACGTGCCATCGAGGTGGCGTTCGAGATAGGCGATGGCGCAGTTCTCAGCGACCAGGTTTCGCTTGAGGTTCGGGTGAAGAGCCCGGACGTGGCGGTCGACAAAGTCGAGTTCTCGGTGGACGGCATGCTGCGGGCGACGGACGTGAGCGTGCCCTACACGTTCGCATGGGACACGCTCAGCGAGAAGGAGGGGCCGTACACGCTGGTGGCCACGGCTCACGACGCACAGGGGCGAACCGCCACCGCCAAGCTGATGGTGAAAATAGACAATGAGTTCGGCAAGGGCGCGGATGCGCTCGCCGCGGAGTCGATTGCCGCCCTCAAGAAGGGCAGGGTCCAGGACGCGCGAAACTACGCGCGCAGGGCGCTGAAGCTCAGCCCAGAGAATGCGACGGCTGCACGCGCCCTTGCTGCCCTCTATCGAAAGTCCGGCGACCTCGATCGGGCGTTCGACATTCTCTCCAAGGCCAAGATATCAGAGGACGACATTGAGGCCCGCAAGGACCTCATCGCTCTTCATGTTGCAAAGGGTGACAGCATTGGAACAACCCCGGCACTTGCAGAACACGCTGGCCTGGCGGCGGAGCTTCACCTCAAGATCCTGCACGGTCGAGTGGCGGCGCTGAAGCCGTCAGATTCACCGGTAGTTCGGGGCGACGCAATGTTTGCCGCACGGGATTGGGCAGGTGCAACGCGCGAGTATCAGCGCGTGGCGGACCCGGAGACCGGGAAGATGGAAGCCGTCAATCGGCTCCTTCTCGCCTATATCGCATCGAACCGGATGAGCGATGCGGACCTGCTGCTGCGCACTCTCACGAGGCTCAATCGCATCGATCCGGTCACGCGAGCGGTTATAGGATATCGCCAGCTTCTCGGCAACCAGTTCGAGAAGGCGCTCGCCTCGGCCGAGAATGCGGCCGAAAACGACTCGCTGGCCGCGATGATTGTGTCCGGCTATGCTCAGCTTGCGCTGGGAAAGCGCCGCGAGGCAGCGGAATGGGCGGACAAGGCGCACGAGGCGAACCCGGAACTCGCGGAGGTTCAGCTGCTGCGCGCTCGGGCCGTCCAAGACTCCATCGATTCCAGGCGAGCAATCCTGCGGGCGCTCGAGCTCGAACCCTCTTCTCCAGAGCCGTACGTGCTTCACGGTTTCCAGCTGATGCTTGCGAAGGACAGCAAGCGCTTCGCAGCGAGCGGCGCCATCCTTGAAGCAGCTCTGAAGCGAGACCCGAAGTCCGCCTATGCCCAGATCGGACTGGCGCTCTCGCTCATGGCCCAGAAACGCTCCATCGAGGCGGACACGCTCCTCGATAGCTTGATGAAGCAGGAGCCGAACGCCCCTGATGCGATGGCGGTGAAAGCGCTGAACCTGCGCATGATGGACAAGAGCGGGACCGAGATAACGCGCCTTCTGGCGGCAGCGAAAAAGATCGATGAAGCGCGCTGGTCCGATGTGTTTGTCCCAGACGTGGCAGACCTGATATCAAGGGTTTACCGCTACCGCTTCCCTGTGCGCATCACCCCTGCCACGCTCTACCCTGCCACGGGCACAGAGTAGGTCGAAACACGCGGATTGGATCTATCGGTTGTCGTGCTCAACTGGAATACCTGCGGCGAACTGCGCGACTGCCTGAGGTCCATTTTCGGGCAGCCGCACCGTTGTGCGCTCGAGATCGTGGTGGCGGACAATGCCTCGTCCGACGACAGCCGAAAGATGGTCAAGCACGAGTTTCCGCTGGCCAAGCTGGTGGCGCATCCACGAAACCTGGGCTTCTCGGGTGGCAACAACATTGCAGCGCGGGACACAACGGGGAGATACCTGCTCTTTCTCAACTCCGATACGGTGGTGACGGAGGGAGCGTTCGACGCTCTGATTGCCTTTGCAGACACACGGCCAAAGGCAGCCATCGTGGGACCAAAGCTGATCAACGAGGATGGATCGCTCCAGTACTCCTGCAGGCACTTTCCAAACCTCGGAACCGGTTTCTTTCGCAACACGCCGCTTGGACGGCTGTTCCCGAAGAATCGGTTTAGCCAGGACTACCTAATGACGGACTGGGACCACGCATCGCCTCGCGTGGTCGATTGGGTTTCCGGCGCGGCGCTGCTCATCCGCAGTCAGGTATATGCGGAGATAGGCGGCTGGGATGAGGGCTACTTCTTCTACTGCGAGGACGTGGACATCTGCAAGCGCGCCTCGAATCTTGGGCACGAAGTCGTCTATTACCCAGAATCTGTGATCATGCACATTATTGGCCGAGCCAGCGACAAGGTTCCCACGCGAATGACTTATGAGTTTCACCGGAGCATGTATCGGTTCTACCGCCTGCACTATGCCGCAACGACACCGATTTTGGTGCGCCCGCTCATCCTGCCTGGGCTCGCGCTTCGTTCTATCGGGCAGCTTGCACGGTACCGGTGGCGCAACATCCAACGTCGATTGAGGCCGAGCAAGTGAGCCGAAAGAGCTTGGCACGCCGCCGCGAATCTGGGCCGCAGACGCTGGAGCCTAAGCACGAGGCTCTCCCGAAGGCGCAGATTGTCGTGATTGCTCTTGTCGTGGGCTCCCTTTTGGCTGCCTGCTTCTCGGCTCAAGCCCTGGGCGACCGCGTTGCAGTGCTGCCGGACAGGTTCTCGCTTCCCAACACCCTTGGCACGCCGGTGGCGCTGATCCTTGCCGCGTTTGCAGCCCTCGTGGCTATTCGCGATTCGAAGCTGGCAGCGGCTCGTCCAAAACTGGCGGCTAGCCTCCTATGCCTGTTTGTCTGGGCGGCCGGGCTCTCGGTCCTCGGCTCGCCAGTCCCGCACAGCGGATGGCTGGCGTTCAGCATAATGCTGGGCGCCGCGTGCATTGGGGCGGCTGTTTCGCGACTGTTTGCACTCCAGCAGGTCCTGGCTGTTTTCGCTTCAGCGGTGACGATGGCTGCCACCCTGCCGGCAGCGATAGGCGTTAACGAGTATGCCACGGCCGTTCGGGAGGGCAACTCGCTGTGGCGCATCTTTGCGGGATTCGTCAATCCAGACTTTCTGGCGGGTTTCCTGGTCATGTCGATCCCGCTTGCAATCGGGGCTTACTTGGCCCAGGCTTC
>VFKD01000209.1 GCA_009885735.1 bacterium | reverse complement strand
CCCCTCGACGTACTCTGTGATAGGCTTCACAATAGGAGTGTCGGTCCACCAGGAGGCGCGCAACCACGCAATGATTGAGACTCACAACCTAACCAAGGTCTTCGCGGACAAGAAGCGGGGAGACGTACGCGCGGTGGACGGCGTGTCGCTCAGCGCCTCGCCCGGAGAGATATTCGGCCTCCTGGGGCCAAACGGCGCAGGCAAGACCACCATGGTGCGAATGCTGGCCACGATTCTCAGTCCTACCTCCGGAACAGCGACAGTTGCAGGCTATGACGTGCAGCGCGAGCCCGAGAAGGTTAGAGCGAACATCGGCTACCTCACGGGCAGCGCCGGCCTCTATGAGCGGCTCACCGCACGCGAGACAGTGGAGTATTTTGGCGCGCTCAACGGCATTGAGGAGCCCGACCTGAGTAGACGCATCAAGGATATCTTTGCGGAGCTCGAGATCGATGAGTTTGCAGACCGGAGGTGCGACAAGCTCTCCACCGGCCAAAAGCAGCGGGTCTCGGTGGCTAGGTCCATCATCCATTCGCCTCGCGTACTCTTCTTCGACGAGCCCACGAGCGGCCTGGACGTGGTCGCGGCGCGAACTGTGCTTCGGTTCATTCGCCGCTGCCGAGATGAGGGCAAGACGGTCATCTTCTCTACGCACATTATGCGCGAGGTCGAGGACCTGTGCGATCGGATCGCCATCATCTATCACGGCAAAGTGGCTGCGGTGGGCACTCTTGGGGAACTGCGTGCGCAGACGGGCGCTCAAGACTTCGAGAGCGTTTTCTTGCGCCTCATCGGCGAGGAGGAGCAGGCGGCATGAGTCCATGGAAGACGATCTTCAAGAAGGAGTTCCGAGAGACTTTTCGCGACAAGCGAACCAAATTCGGAGTGATCCTGTCGCCGTTGCTGCTCACTCCCGCGCTGCTGGGAATGATGGGGAGCTTTATCACGGGTATGTCGGCGAAGAAGCAGACCGAGAGCTACACAATCGGAGTTGTCAACGCAGACAAGGCTCCCGGTCTGGCTGCAATCCTTCGCAAGGTGCCGCACTCGTCAGTACAGGCGATGGAAGCAGGTGCGGCTGAGGCGCAGATCAAGGACAGAAAAGTCCGAATTGTCGTGGTGCTCCCGCCGGATGGCGACACGCTTACGAAAGAGGGCCGCTCAGCGCCCGTGAGAATACTGCTCGACGAAGGAAATGAGAAGTCGCAGTCTGCGGCAGGCCGAGTCGAGGAGGCTTTCACCGAGGCCGGAGCCGTTCTTCTCACTCAGCGCATCAAGAGGCTGAACCTGCCGGAGGATTTCGCCCGACCATTCAAGCTCGCAAAGGAGCCCATTAAGTCCGGCGGAAACATGGGGATGCTGATCGTGTCGAGCCTGCTGCCCTATATGCTCACGCTTGCCTGCTTCAGCGGCGGCATCTATGCCGCGAACGACAGCGTGGCAGGTGAGAAAGAGCGGGGTACCCTCGAGACTCTCCTTGCCTCACGAGCCTCGCGGAAAGACATTGTCCTGGGAAAGTTCGCCAGCGTGGCGGCTGTTTGCCTGGTGAGCAGCCTCCTCTCCATCGTGGGTCTCATCATCCCATTCTTTAGCGGCCTAAGCGCCTATGCGTGGCTAGTGAAAGGTGGCATCACGCTGAGCCCCATGGGAGTTCTGGTGGTCCTGGTGATGCAGCTTCCGCTCGCAGTGCTCTTCGCAGGACTGCTGCTCGCAATTTCGACGTTTGCTCGGAATCAAAAGGAGGCCCAGACCTACCTCGGACCTGTAATGATTCTTATCGTTATCCCTGCTATGTTTAGCATGGTGATGGGCGCCGAAGCGCCAATCACAGCCGCGCTCGTTCCGGTGCTGAATGCCTCTATCATCATCAAGCAAGCGCTGCTCAGCAGCTATGACTTCGCGTTTATTGGGGTCGCGCTTGCCGCCTCTGTGGCGTATGCAGCTGCGGCTGTGATATTCGCCACGCGCATCTTCCAGAAGGAGGGCGTGCTGCTGAAGGTGTAGTGCTCGCCGCTCGAGCGCAGCGTTTCACGATGGAAGCACGAGGGTGAACGCTAGCTGCGCGGACGCGACATTTTCAGGATGCCGTGGCGGCCACCCACCCAGAGGGCGTTCGACGTAGCCAGCAGGCATTGAGGTTCCAGTGAATCGGCCTCGGGACACGCAAGGCGCACCCATGAGTCGGCCTCGCGCACATACAGGCCGTCGCGTGTGGCGGCGACGCTGCCCCAGCCGCTGAAGGTCGTGAGCCCGGTAACTGGCGCGCCCACCACCAATTCGTGTGAGCCTTGGCGGGCATCCGCGATTCGGCCGCCTGCCGTTCCAGCGGTTATCTCTCCATTCTGCTCAAGGAGGGCCGTCACCCAGGTGTCCGCCGAGCCGCCCGGAGCGACGCGAGTGGCGCCGGTTTCGGGGTTCACTAGGAGCAGCCCGTCTTTGCCCGTTCCCATCGCAACCTCATGTCCGGTCCAGCCCACGCACGACGCGGTAACTCCCTTCCAAGGCGTGGGGAGAACACTCTCTTTCCAGGCGCCTGGCAATCCGGTGATAACCACTCCGTTGCCGCCCAGGGCGAGGCCGAACGGTGTTGCGCAGATGCCTCCAATCCAGGGCCGGCGCACCTGGTGCCGAAGCAGGTTTCGCTCCCAGGCTGCGCCATCGAACGAGGAGAGAGTGCCGTCCGTTTCGCGGACGAAGAGCAGGCCGTCGCAGACCGCCAGCTGGCGAGGCGACTTGGGACCATCCGCGCCGCCGACAGGCTTCCATGCCTCGCCTTCGAGGCGCAGCAGGCCGCGATCAAAAGTCGATGCGTACACCACTCCCTGGTAGTCCGCCATCGCCTGAATGTTCGCTGTGGGAAGATCGCTTCCCAGCGAAATCCGTTCCCATTTGTGGCTGGACAGCCGCCACACGCCGCCTGAACGTGCCGCGCCGAGCAGACCACCCTTGATTGGCCGGATTGTGGCGGCATCCGATGAGAGCGCATCCGGCGCGGCTGTAATTCGAGTCCAACGTTTACCGGAAAGCTGCCACAAACCGTCCTGCGCGACCGCGACCATGAGGCTGTTCGACCCTGCCGCCATTGCGGTGATGTGAGAACCGGTGCCGGGAATTCCTGGGAGCTGCCGCCACATGCCGGACCACTCCCAAACCGCCAACGGCTGGTCGCCTCCCGCACCGGCAACTACCAGTCGGCCGGATCGAACGCATCCGACCCAGGGTCCTGAAGATCGAGGTGGAGGCTGAGTGTCGACGCTCGGAAGGTGATGGAAGCGCTCTTCGCCGAGCGCCCAGACCTCGACTCCGTCTGATGCTATGCGGCGAACCGGACCGAAGTCGCGTCGCTCCAACAGGCCGCTCGAGGAATTGAGCCGGATCACCCCCGCGCTGGTTCCCACCCACCAGCCCTTGCCGTCCGACGCGATCGAGTGGCCCTCGATACCGCTCGGAAGCGCCTCGGAGCGCCAGGCGCCGCCAGCCTTCCACGTCACATTTCGCGCGCCAACGGCGGCCACACTATCGCCGACAATGGCAATCGCTCTCCAGGCGATCTCCGGGCTGCGAACTTGTTCCGAGGCCTTGCCATCAACGACCTGGACGAGCCCACCGGCAGTCGCTGCCCAGAGGTTTGGTCCCAGCGGGGCCAAATCTGCGGCAGTGTCCGTCGGCGCCCACATACGGACATCGCCGAGGAACGCACTGGGTACACGATTAGGTCTTTGCGGCCTCTGGCACGCCAGCGGAGAGGACCAGGATGCGAGGCCTAGCCCTGACCAGATGAGTACGGTCCGGAGTTTCACCGTACCTCGATTGTGGCGTGGGGCGGTCCTTCGTTCCTGTTAACGACATACAGGAATGACGAGCCACGGAACGGCTGTGGCAGGCTCAGGATGAGGGGAAATGCCGCGCTCAGGATGCGCGGGTGGCAACAAGCCGGCATGAACCCAATTCGCTCATCCTGAGCTGCGAGGTGACGAGCCGTCGAAGGATTCAGTGGCGGTTGCCTCTCGGTCACGTGAACGGTCAACTAGCGTGGATCCGTGAAGAATACCGTCACGTTGTGGGCTCGATCTATAAGCGAGATTTCGACTGGTCCCTCCGCGCTGACCTCTGTAGTGAACGCCGATTCCTCGCCGCGCTTCAGTTCAATGCGCGAGCCGTCCTGCATCCGCGCGAGCACTCTCACCACGTCGTTAGAGGCTGTCACCCTCAGCGTCCTGCCCACGAGCCTTGCTTCACCAGTGGCGGGTGTCTTGTCCACAGTGTATTCCAGGGTGACTCGCTTGCGCGAGCCGTCCTCGCTCTGAAGCAGAACGACCACCTTGTAGCTGCCCTCCGCAGTGGCCCACGGTATGTCGAACCGAGCCTCCCAGACGCCGCCGGGTTTGCGCACAAGCGGAATCGCCTCGCCCGTAGGGAGCACAGCCGTGACCCGCCGAATGTCAGGAGTGGTAGTAATTCGAATGAGAGGGTCGCCGCCGCGAGTTGCGCGGGCGTTTGTCCGAGCCTTGTTCGCCTGCTGCTCCTTGATGTACTCCGGGTCCTTGAGCAGCTTGCGGTAGACCTCCAGCTCGCTCTTCGGAATGGCGAGCCAGGCGGTGTAGGGGCTGGTGATGCCGAAGCGTTGGCTGGCCTTGATAACCGCCGTCCGGCGTGCAGATGGGCCGGTCCGCGAGAACTGATAGGCGTAGCTGGAATTGCTCAGCTTCTTGATGTAGTCCGACGCCCAGAACTTGGTGGCTGGGGAGTTCGGCTCGGCACGATTTGAGAGCCTGACTGTGGACCGCAGAGTTCGACCGTTCTTGGGCCGAAGCTCGACGGTCAACGTGCCGGACCCGCGATACCGTCCAGTTACAAGCCACGGGAATCCCTTCGCGAGGCCGCCCGTAGCCATGGGCATTACCTTCGAGGTTGAAACTCCGCTCAGTCGCAGCCGTG
>VFKD01000697.1 GCA_009885735.1 bacterium | reverse complement strand
GGAGACTGGAGACTGGAGACGGCGACGGGAGACGGGAGACCGGAGACCGGTGACTGACGATGCGCGAGGTTACGACTGGCTGCCGTGGCATGCGCGTCTCGCGCATGGGCTTCACGGGCGAGACGCCCGTGCCACCGACCGTAATGTGTCACCCTGAGCCCGGTTCAGCCGTATCGAACCGGAGTCGAAGGGTCCGCCACCGCCTGATCCAGTACGCCCGGATGCTTCGGCTGCGCATCCCATGCATGGAGTTTCACGGGCGGGACGCCCGTGCCACGATCCAGTTGCAAGCGCGAGACGCGGACCACCGAGACGTTCGGAGCGCGCCCGTCTCGGGCGCAGAACGAGGCAGTTGGTCAGCGCCGAGAAGGTCTACGCAAACTTGCTGCCGTGGCGGGCGGGACGCCCGCGCTCCACGTCATTGGCTCCTTCCCGCGCGCAAACGGCCTCCCTAGAATCCTTCCAGGGAGGCCGCGACAAGACAGAGAACGGCGACGCATTACCATGAGCAATGCGCCAACACTTGCCTGCTCTCTACGGACTCGGCACCAGCACAAACGCCTTGGATGGATTGGTATAGGCTCGTCCCAGAATCAGCCCGGAGTCGCTCACGGCGAGCGCATTGCCCAGGGTGAGCCCAACGGGAATACCCGACGTCACGGCGTTCAGGTCCGTCATCTGCATCGTGTCGCTCTTCCAAACGAATGCCCGGTAGTCGGAACCGAGGTCATCCATGCTGCCCACGACTGTCAGCAGGCCGATCGGCGCCTGGTTGAGGCTGCTCGCCGTGGAGCGTACGTAGGGAGACTCGACCGTGTGCAGATCGTGGACGCCGGATGCGAGTCCATAGGCGTCCTGGAGCAGCCACAGGACTGCATGACCATTCGACGAGCCGGCCAACTGCCCGAGGCTGTTGATCCCTAGGGCATCACCGCCGATTCCGCCGAGGCCGGCAAGAACTGTCCAGCCTTGGGGACGACTGTAGAGCGCAGACGGAAGCCACACCACAGGGACTATTATCGACTGCGTAGCTGGCCAGGCGCGGCCGGCAACTGCACCGGCATTGTTGATTGACACACTAGTGGAGTTCAGGTACCCCGCAGGCGCTCCCAGCCAGGTCTGGGTCCAACTTGTGCCAACCTTCTTCCAGGTTGTGGCGTTCAAGTACTTCGCCCTCTTGTCCCAGGACCGGCCTGCTATCACATTGGTGTCATTGATGCTCTCGCCGTAGGCTGCACCTTTGGTAGTGATGGCTGTGGCTGCCCCGCCGGAAGGAGTGTGAATGGGCTGGTTGAGCGGAGAGCCGGTATATCCAGTCACCGCTCCAGACAGGTTGATCGCTCTCGCAGCAATGGCGGAGTATCCCGCCGGTATCGGCAGAATCTCAAACAGGTCGTTGATGCCATCGCTGTTGAGGTCGCGATACCAGGTATCCGGCTTCCCGTCGCTGTTGGTGTCCAGCGGAGTGATTCGAACGGCGCGTACGCCGCTCAACGTGGTCGCACTCCCAACCACCTGACCAAGATTGTTCATGCTCAAGACGGTCATAGCGCCAAGATCTGCGTAGGCGTAAGATGTCTGGGCATGGGACACGGAGCCTACCAGAGTAGTCAACACAACTGTTACAATGCCCGCAAGGGTAGATCGCTGCTTCATCGGAAGAGCCTCCTTATAGGTTAGACTGTTGCGTTAGTCTATCCGGGAGGTCTCCCCTAGCTCTCCCCATATTTCGCTGTAGTCCAACAACCTGAGTCGTTTTCGAGAGCATCCGAGACAGTCTGCTCCCAGGTCATAGCGCGGCCAGTTGCCCAAGCTTCGGCAAAACTACCTTCCCCGTGCGCCGCTTCCGTGGCCGCCAGAAAGTCCTCTGCCCCAGAATGCACCAGCTGCATCGAGGTGTACATCGCATCGGCTCCTGCCATCAAGCGAATCGCCCGGTCTTCTAGTCCTGCTGCTCTCGAACAGTTTGCCAACATCTTTACGGAGTATGCGACCTCCTTGCGATGTCCCATTTCGATGGCGATTGTTAGAGCTTGGCGCAGCTCCGAATGGGCCGATTCAACATCGTTGTCGGCCAAATGCAAGTTCGCCAACTCATATCGCCCCCAAACTTGAACGTTCGGAGAGCCAGCCTCGATTGCTAGGGCGACGCTCTCGTCGAGCATCTTTCTGACTTCATCGCGCTTGCCGGACTGCCCGAGAACTGAAGCGAGATTCACCAGTATCTCTGCAACGATCCCCGGCTCCCCGGTCTCGCGCGCGACCTTGAGCGCTTCCTTCAGCAGGGCGCCTGCAGAGTCCAGGTCGCCCGTGTCCTTGTGAACACACGCCAGTCCATTGAGCGCAGAGGCCACTCCTTCCAAGTCAATTTGCTGTCGTCGAATGTCCAGCGCCTCCTGGAGCAGCATCTGTGCTTCGGGGAACTCCTTGAGATTTCGCGTGAAGAATCCTGCCCAATAGAGGACCGATGCCCGCGCAAGTGAGGTCGATGCGTCTCTATTCAAAGCAACGACGAGCCAGCTCTGCGCCTCGCGAAAGTCACCGCGCATGCGCCAGAAAGGATGACAACTGAGTACGAGTTCGATTGCTTGCTCTGCACGTCCATAGGCAGCAGCCCATTGAACTGCTGTTCGCACATTGTCGTTGTCCGGCAGGAGACACTCGCCCCAACGTCTGTATGCGGTCATTCCTAGCCGAAAGGCATTGGGCTCGGCGCCATTCCTGACACGTAGATTGTCGGCTTGGTAGTAGAGCACTGAGGGCCATGTGGAATTGAGTAAGTCCGTGATCCACATCGCATGCCGGCCACCGGTGCGCGCCCGTTCTTTAGCGTCCAACTGTTCCTCACCAAACTCCCGCAGGGTCTCCAGCATCCGGAAGCGCATCTCTGGCCCGTTGTCGTCCACAAGGACGAGCGAGCACTCCCGCAGCATCGCAAGGTGGTCCAGCGCAAGCGGCTCGTCACAGACCGTTTCGGCCGCTTCGACCGTCCAGCCTCCCCGAAAGACCGATAGTCTGTTGAAGAACGTCTGCAGTTCAGGCGAGAGGAGCTTGTAGCTCCAGTCTATCGCTGCCTTCATGGTCCGCTGGCGCTCCGCCAGTCCTCGCTTGCGGCTCACCAGGAACTCGAATCGTCGGCCAAGCTGACCCAGCATCTGCGCGGGGGTCATCGCCTGGGCACGAGCCGCAGCGAGCTCAATGGCCAGGGGTATGCCTTCCAGGCGATCGCATAGTTCCGCGACTGCCGCCGCATTCTGATTCGTGACGCGAAAGTCCGGCTTGGCAACGCGTGCCCTGTCGACGAAGAGCTGCACGCTGTGGAACGCGGACAGTGCGTCGGGAGTAGCGTTTGCTGAGTGAGGTGTTGGCAGTGGTGCGACAGCCAGCTCGTCCTCCCCAGGAATCGCCAGCGTCTGGCGCGACGTGACGAGCAATGTCAGGCTAGGAACCCTTTCAAGGAGCGACTTCACGATCTCTGCTCCGCCCTCCACAAGCTGCTCGAAGTTGTCGAGCAGGAGCAATGAGGGCTGCTTGGAGAGCGCTGTGACGGCCTGATCCAGCGGGTCCGAACCAGCGGCCCTGGATATGCCGATGGCATCCAGGACAGCTCCAGTCAGTAGGCTTGGGTC
>VFKD01000049.1 GCA_009885735.1 bacterium | reverse complement strand
TTCTCTGGAAACCTCTAGCCCCAGCACTGTTCGGATAGGCCGTCAATTATTCACCCTTCGACCCTTCGGCAAGCTCAGGGCAGGCCAAGTCGTCGATGAGGTCCTTCGACTCTGCCACGTTACGGTCCTTCGACTCTGCCACGTTACGGTCCTTCGACTCTGCCACGTTACGGTCCTTCGACTGCTCGACGAAGAGGCTGTCGAGCGCTCAGGATGAGCGGGTTGGCAGGCTCAGGATGAGCGGAACGAGCGCTCAGGGCGAACGGGTTTGCGCTAAGGGAACAGTATTGGCTCTAGCCCTTCGGGGGCATAGCGGCCTTGAGCCAGTCGGCAATAGCGGTGAGCGCCGCTGGAAGGACCGGACCGGCAATGCCTGGTTCGTCCTTGGTCGCGGCCGCCTTGAGATTATGGCTTGCCTTGGCGATGGTAGCGAGTTTGTGCGTGCCCTTGCTGCGTGAGCCATAGGCCTTGTCAAGGATGGGTGCGTCCGCCGTTGCGGAAATCTGGCTGTCGTTCTCGCCATTCAGCACGAGCACCTGCCCCTCATACTTGCCTGCGAGTGCGGCTGGGTCGAGCTTGAAATAGGACTGCAGCAGCGAGACTGCGCTAGGCGGGAAGAGCGGCTGAAGGCCGACGGGCAGTCCTTCCGGCGCCGTGCCTTTCGAAGTTACGTGGTCGATGGCCTTATCGAGGATGCCAAGGTACTGGGTGCGAATCGCGTCCGACACCTGCTGTCGCGTCAGCAAGTCTGCGATCTGCTGCCGAATGATTGACCTGAAGCCGCGTCCCGGCGCTCCCACCAGGGCCATTGCGGCGGGAGCGGTCTGCGGATCCGCGCCAAGCTGCAGGGCAATCATCGCGCCCTCGCTGTGCCCGAGGATGGCGGTGCGCACCGGATCGACGTCCGACTGCAGCCTAAGATACTTGAGGGCCAAAGCCGCATCTCCCACAAAGTTCTCCCACGAGAAGAAGCGGTTCTGGCTGGGAACGTCCTTCGGCCAAACCTTCGCATACCGCTGCGTCGCGCGTTTGTCGAAGCGCAGGGTCACCAAGCCGTCCGCCGCAAGCCGCTCGGCTATCTGCTTGAGCAGGTCGGTGGCGAGCAGCGGGCGCTGGTTGCCGTCGCGGTCCGTGGGACCCGAACCCGGAAGAAGCAAGACCGCCGGCGCCTTTCCCCGCACTCCGGAGGGGGCCAGAATTGTGCCCGAGAGCATGACGCCACCGGCACCCGCAAATTGTACTTCTCGGGCAACTGGAGCGGCGTCCAGCACTGGCGAAGAGGCAGGAAGCAGCGCGGCAAGGGCAAGCAAGGTCAACATGTTCTACACCTTCTGGAGTTTCGCGAATGATTGAAGCAGCTTCTTAACTCCCACCACGGGGAAGGCGACTGCCACCTGCAGGTCGTCTCCTACCGTTTGCGTGCTAAGGACCACGCCCGTGCCGAACTGGGAGTGCGTCACCTTGGTTCCAGGCCGAAAGTCCGGCGAGTGACCTGGCGCCTTTGGGACACCCGGAACCACAGCAGTTGGCCACATCCGGGTTTCCGTGGGCCTGCCCTGCGCGAGTGAACGGTGGGCGGACATCTCATTGCGCGCCGGGGAGGGCGCCACCCCTTCAATGAGCTCTGCCGGTATGTCGCGGAGAAAGCGCGAGGGCGGGTTCGACGAGATGACTCCGAACAGGGTTCGCCGGTAGGCGTGAGTGAGAACAAGCTGCTCTTTGGCTCTTGTAATCCCCACATAGCAGAGCCTGCGCTCCTCTTCCACATCCTTCTCTGCGGAGAGCGACCTTGAGTGCGGAAAGATTCCCTCCTCCATTCCCACGATGCAAACCACGGGGAACTCCAGACCCTTCGACGAGTGGAGCGTCATCATGGTGACTGCATCCGTCTTGTCGTCGAGCGAATCTAGGTCGCTAATGAGCGCCACCTCCTCCAGGAAGCCGGAGAGCGAGCCCTCCTCTTCGCGCAGGTCGTACTTGGTGGTTACCGTGAGAAGCTCCTCGATATTCTCTGCACGGCTTAAGGACTCGAGATCGCGCTGATCCTTCAGGTCCTGAAGATAGCCCGTTCCGTCGAGTATTGCCTTTGTCAGCTCGGTAACGGTTCTGCCCTCCATCCCGCTGCGGATACTCATGATGAGCG
The DNA here is from genome assembly GCA_009885735.1 of bacterium. GTDB lineage: Bacteria > Armatimonadota > Chthonomonadetes > Chthonomonadales > CAJBBX01 > VFKD01. The sequence continues at coordinate 2,179 of VFKD01000049.1, read as the reverse complement.
AAGCGAAGGAGGTAACGGCAGATCGTGATCGCGGCGCCAAGTCGTGCATAAGGTGCGCCTCGCCCAGCATCTCCCATAGGGGCCGGTCCATCTCCTGGCACTTCTGCTCGAGCAGCTTCACCGTGGTGGCGCCCACGCCGCGCGTGGGTACATTGATGATTCGCTTGAGGCTTACCGCATCGTGCGGGTTATGAAGCACCCGCAGGTACGCGATGACATCCTTCACCTCTTTGCGATCATAGAACTTCTGGCCGCCTACAATCTTGTAGGGCATCGCGAAGTTAATGAAGACATCCTCGAGCGCTCTGCTCTGGGCGTTCGTTCGATAGAGAATGGCGCAGTCCGCAAGTTTCTTGCCTGCCAGTCTCGCCTCCAGCAGTCGCTCGCGAATGTAGAGCGCCTCCTCCTGTTCGTTGCTGGCTTCGTGCAGTTTTACACGTGTTCCCAGGTCGTTCTGGGTCCAGAGGCGCTTGTCCTTGCGGTTCGTATTGTGCTTCACCACTCCGTGCGCCGCATCAAGGATAATGCGGCTAGAACGGTAGTTCTGCTCGAGCTTGATGACGGTCGCATCCGGGTAGTCGCGCTCGAAGGCGTGCATCAGCGCGACGTCCGCTCCTCGAAACATGTAGATCGACTGGTCGTCGTCGCCTACCACGCAAAGGTTGCGATGCGATGCGGCCAGGAGCTGCACGAGCTTATATTGCGAGAAGTTGACGTCCTGATATTCGTCCACCATGATGTAGCGGAAGCGGCGTTGATACTTGTCCAGCACGTCCTCGCGCTGCTGAAGGAGGCGCACCGCCTGCATGAGGAGGTCGTCGAAGTCGAGCGCACTGCACTGCTCCAGCTTTTGGGAGTAGAGCGTGTAGACCTTGCTGCAGACATCCTCGAAGAAGCCGGAATAGGTCTCGGAAAAGCGGTCGGGCTCAATCAGCTTTTCCTTGGCCCTGCTGATGAGCGAGAGTACCGCGCGTGGCGCAAACCGCTTGTCGTCCAGGTGAAGCTGGCCCAGACACTCGCGAATGAGGGAGAGTTGGTCGCTGTCGTCGTAGATGGCGAAGCCCTTCGGCAGGCCAATCTTGTCGCCAGATTCGCGCAGGAGCCTGGCACAGGTCGCGTGAAAGGTGCCTGCCCATATCTGTCGGCTGCCCTCGCCCACGAGCTTGACGATGCGCTCGCGCATCTCGCCCGCGGCTTTGTTCGTGAAAGTGACTGCCAGCACGCTCCATGGCGGCACACCTTTGTTCGCCAGCAGGTGTGCGATGCGGTGAGTGAGGACGCGCGTCTTGCCCGACCCGGCTCCCGCGAAGATGAGCAGAGGTCCCTCGGTGTGCTCCACAGCCTGTCGCTGAATGGGGTTGAGGTGGTCGAGGAGAGTTGAGGCAGACTGCGCGGCGGGCATGAGGTTCCTCCGCCTGTATTATAGTTCCGCGCGGGCCGGGGAGTCAAAGGCAGGAGGCGACTGGGGACCGGGGACCGGGGACCGGGGACCGGGGACCGGGGACCGGGGACCGGGGACCGGGGACCGGGAAAGTCAACGGCAATCTCGCGCGGAGACGCGGGGAGCGCGGAGAACGGCACGGACGAAGGTACGGGCAGTCGTAGGGGCTAAGCATCCGAACGGAGAGTTTCCGTTCATGTGGTTCGGCTGTATTCGGATGCTTCGCCCGGTGAGGGCGGCCAATAAACTCTTGTGCGAACGTGGCGGGCGGGACGCCTGCGCCCCACCCTTAGCCCGCGAAGGCGGACTTTGTGCCTTGTGCAGCCGCGATTTCAATCGTAGGTATTGCCGATCCGCATGGCGGGCTCATTGCCCGGTGCTTCGCCCCTTCGACTGCAGCACAAAACGGTCGTTCGACTCTGCCACGGTACGGCTGTGGCAGGCTCAGGACGAGCGGATTCGTGGTCGTGAGGTGAGGTCTTCGATACTGGCGCGGTACAGCTGTGGCGGGCAGAACGCCCGGGCTCCGTCTTCAGTCCGCGCAGGCGGACTTTGTGCCGTGTTCAGCCGCGATTTCAATCGCAGGTGCTCGGTCCACCTTCGTCCCCCGAAACGCAGGAGCTACGATAGGGTAGAGGCCCATGAAGCGCTCGAGTCCGGCCGAGTAGGTGTCCTGCAGTTCATGGTGGGGTTCAGTCAGTTCAGCGGTGGGCGCAAACCGCAGCGCGTCGTTCCAAT
>VFKD01000501.1 GCA_009885735.1 bacterium | reverse complement strand
TGCCCGCTAGACGCTTCAATTCCGCCCACGCTGCAGATAGACGGGCAGCGTGTTGCGGCACGGCGTCCTGAATCCGACAGGTCTTGGAAGATATCGCTCGTGCGGCGCGGCGCGAAGTGGTTCGTGGCCGATGGTGATCAGGAGCAGGGTCTGCGCAAGTCGCACGGGCTTCAAGGACCCATCGACGACGCCTTCATGGACAGCTTCATGTTCGTGCGGCCCACCAGCCATGGGTTCCACGCGGCGACGTCTGGGTGGGCTGCCACCGAGATGGCTCACGCAGTGGACCACTGGCGCAAGCAGTTCCGGGGAGAGGCACGAATCAAGGACGATTCAGCGGTGACCGATGCCGACATTGCCGCGCATAATCTGGTGCTGTGGGGCGACCCGAAGAGTAACTCGGTCCTTGCCCGGATACTGGACAGGCTGCCTCTAAAGTGGAGCGCGGACACGCTCCAGATGGCCGGTAAGAGCTATCCCTCGGACAAGACGATGATCGCGATGATCTTCCCGAATCCGCTCAACCCAGCGAGATACGTTGTGCTGAACAGCGGCTTCACGTTCCGCGAGTACGACTACCTGAACAACGCCCGCCAGGTGCCGAAGCTGCCGGACTGGGCAGTGATCGACATCACCACGCCGCCGAACCCGCGCTGGCCGGGGAAGATCCTGGCCGCCGACTTCTTTGACGAGGAGTGGCGGGTGCAGGCGGCGGTGAAGTAGGGCGCAGGCGTCTTGGTGCGCGGATGTCCGGCCCGCCACGGCGGCGGATCTTACGGACGGCAGGGCAACGGCAGGGGATGAAACGGCAACGACAGGGGACGGGGCCCCTGCCCTACGTTGACGTTTCGGTTGAAGCACGACGCTCGCTCGCGCGTAAACCCGTAGGGCACAGGCCCCGTCCTGCGCCGTGCATTTGACCTTCGTCGCGACTTCGCGTGAGAATGCAGTTGACCTGCCCGGTCTCCTGTCCCCGGTCTCCCGTCGCCCTTCCTGCCTCCTGCCTCCTGCCTCGTGCCTCCCGTCGCCGTTACACCGGTCCCCCGTCCCCGGTCTCCGGTCAAAAAAAGGGCGCCGCTCGTAATTGAGCGACGCCCCGAGTTTGTCTCTTCTACCGCAGAACTCTACTTGTGGATAACGATGCTTCCTCCACCCAGCACAGTCGTCGGATCCGCAGAGTCCGGCAGGTTCAGCATGTTGTCGTAGATGACATTGCTCGGAGTGCCCTGCCAGATCTTGATGCGGAACTTGTCCTTGCCGCCGCCGCCGGACACTTGTCCGTCCCAAGCCGTCAGGATGAACCCGTATCCGACCACTCCGTTAACTTTGCCTTCGCCCTTGAACTGCGCCTTAGCTCCGGACACCACCAGCCACTCGAAGGCGCTAGCCTTGAAGTTCAGGTTCCCTGCATGGAACTGGAACTCTGTGTTTCCTTCGGGAACCGTCTTTCCCGGCTTGTACTTGCAGACAAAGCCGAAGGTCGCTTTGCCCGTCAACGTGGGAGCCGACGGCATAGCACCCGCAGGAGACATGATCCACCCGCCGCCGGTTACGAATCCGGCCGTTGGGTCGTAACGTACAACGAAGTGGTCCAGACCGTCGATCTTGGTCTGCTCGGTGGCATTGCCGCACTCATCCATCACTGTCAGCTTAACGCTGTAGACTCCCGGTCCGAGCGCTAGATCGGTCCAGGCAATCGGGCTGGTGATCGTGCCGGTCATGTAGTTGATGTGCGTTAGCGGAACCGGATAGTTGACGGTTGCGCCGCCGCTCGTATTCGTGAATGTCCAGACAGCGCCCACCGTTGAGGAGCAGTTGTCACTGAACGTACCGATGAAGTTCACCACGTCGAAGATGCTGTGAACATCGCCCAGGGCCGGCGCCATCATCGTTACGACCGGTACAGTTGTGTCCTTGATTGTGAACGTCGCCATGGTCGTTGCCATGTTCCCACAATCGTCCTTGGCGGTAAACGTCACCGTCGCAGAACCAGTCGCGCCACAGAGGTCTGACAGGCCGGTGTAGTTGTTGCTCCAGGTCACGTCACCGCAGGTGTCGGTGGCCATCGCGCCGCCATTGCTGTTCAACCATGCCGTCAGGTCCGCCATGTTGCCCGACCCATCGCACTCGACGGTCTTGTCCGCCGCCGCAGTGTCGATTGATGGAGCATTCGTGTCGTTCACCGTGATCACCTGAGTGCATGTCTCGAAGTTGCCACAAGCATCCGTCGCCTTGTAGGTGCGAGTGATTATGTTGTTGCAGGACGAACCAGGCTTGGA
>VFKD01000630.1 GCA_009885735.1 bacterium | reverse complement strand
GGATCACGTTCGGATGATGGACAGACACTCCACCGGCCCGCAGAACTAGGTCAACCGCCTTCGAGTCGTCCACCATCGCCGGATCGATCTCCGAGCTAAGAACGCTTTCGACCTCCGTGTTTGGCCGCAGCTCCTGCAGCTCGGTTGTGTGCGTGCCCGGAAGCACTCTCATGCAGCCGTTCTCTGGGAGTGAGTCGTCTACTGCAAGCCAGAGTGAGACGACCTCCATGGGCTCAAGAGGCCAGTAGCTTCCGTCCTGGTGCCAGAGCACCGGCCTGCCGTCTCCGGGCGGCTTGCAGATGTAGTGCGAAGCAAACAGCGCGATGTTTGGTCCGATGAACCTCTCGGCAATGTCGAGCAAGCGGTCGTCCTTCACGAGGCGCACCCAGAACGGATCGTCCGTCATGAGAGTGTGACCCAAGTTCTCCGGTCTCACTCCCGGATTCCTGGCAAGGAGCCAGTCTACGTGATTGCTCGCTTCTTGGATGAGTTCGCGGTCCAGCACATCGTGGTAGAGCATGTAGCCATCGCGCTCGTAATCAGCGATCGGCTTCACGGATGAAGGTGTTTCGGCGATCATTGGGCATCCTCCATAAACAATAGGTCGTAATTGGGGAAGGAATGGTTCCACTAATCAGAATGCGCGGCCGTCTTCCATATGTCTGGAGCGTCATGCGCCTTCTGAGACATGGGCAGGGCGCATAGGGGAAACCCCTACCAGTAACTACACGCAACTCTTGACACGACATCCACCGAGCGTCGTGGTTGACACAGTTCGGTCGCCTTCGTATACTTGATGTGTACTGGTTGGCGGGCATCGCGTCCACGCTTATGGCGCACCTTCTCAAGATCATACCGCATCGTGCGGTATGATCAATTTGCATGAAGGCAGTGCGAACGCATACGAGCCACCGTTCGATGTGCTCGCGGAACTTGGTCGCTAAAGACATCGCACGCGATACTGCCGTGATGTTGCGTTACATGATTTCCTTACTTGGGAGCCGTCGCATGAACCGGTTTGCAAAGGTCGGATGGTTCGGCATTTTTTGGCTCACAATGTGGTCCGGAGTCGGCTTCGCGGCGGATGACGCCGACTATCTCCAGCACGTGAAGCCGATCTTGCGCGAACGGTGTTTCGCGTGCCACGGAGCCCTGAAGCAGGAAGCGAAGCTGCGACTCGATACGGCGGCGTTCGCGATGAAGGGCGGCGGGTCGGGTGCGGCGATCAAGCCGGGGAATGCGGCGGCGAGTTTGTTGATCAAGCGCGTCGCGGCAACGGATGCCGCCCAGCGCATGCCGCCCGTGCACGGTGGCGAGCCGCTGACCGGTGTGCAGATCGCGTTGCTGCAACGCTGGATCGCGGCCGGGGCGAAGGCTCCGGCAGATGAGCAGCCCGAAGCCGATCCGCGCAAGCACTGGGCGTTCCGGCCAATCACTCGGCCTGCCGTGCCACAGACGGGAAAGGGCTGGGTTCGTAATCCGATCGACGCCTTCTTGCGACAGAGGCACAAGCAACGCGGGATCAAGCCGCAACTTGAGGCTCCGCGAATCGTGCTGTTGCGGCGGTTGCATCTTGACTTGATTGGCATTCCGCCGACGCTCGAAGAAATCGCCGCGTGCGAAGCCGATAAGTCGCCACAGTGGTACGCGAAAACAGTTAAGCGGCTGCTCGACGATCCGAAACACGGCGAACGCTGGGCGCGGCATTGGATGGATGTCTGGCGATACAGCGACTGGTGGGGCTTGGGAGACCAACTGCGGAACAGCCAGAAGCATATCTGGCACTGGCGGGACTGGATCGTCGAATCGCTTAACGCAGACACGCCGTACGACGAGATGGTGCGGCTGATGCTCGCGGCGGACGAACTGCATCCGAACGACCTCGGCAAGCTGCGAGCGACCGGATACCTTGCTCGGAACTATTGGCTGTTCAACCGACCGCAATGGATGGATGAAACGGTAGAGCACGTCAGCAAGGGTTTTCTTGGGCTGACCGTCAACTGTTCGCGTTGCCACGACCACAAGTACGACCCGCTAGACCAGGCCGACTACTACCGCCTACGGGCGTTCTTCGAGCCCTATCACGTGCGCTTGGACGTCACGTCGGGCGAAGCCGATTTGGCTCGCGACGGCATTCCTCGCGCGTTCGACGGGTTGCTCGAAGAACCGACCTACCTGTACGTCCGCGGTGACGAGCGTAACCCAGATAAGTCGCGCGTCATCTCCCCCGGCGTGCCGGCGTTTCTGGCGTTCGCAAAATTGAAGATCGAATCAGTCTCGCTCCCTCTCGAAGCGTGGCAACCTGATCGGCGAGCTTGGGTGCTCGACGCCCATCTCGAGTCGGCGAAGTCGCGGCTGGCGACGGCGGAAGCGGACAGGCAGAAGGCGCTGGAAAAGCTTGACGCAGCGATCGCTTTGCGAAAGCCAACGGCAGCCGTGGTCGCCACCACGAAGCCGATGCCGGATATGGCGAAGCTGTCGGTCGCCGATGCACAGCAGGAACTGACGGTCGCCGAGACGTCGGCAGCCGTTGCTCAAGCGGATCTCGCCGCTGTCACTCGTCGCATCGCCGCCACGCGAGCCGCAATGAGTGAACCCGAGCTGACCGCAGCGGCGGTGCGAGCTGAATGCCAGGTGCTGGTCGCGAAGGCTCGTCAGCGTGTCGCGGTAGCCGAACAAGCGGTGCAACGGGCGGCG
>VFKD01000230.1 GCA_009885735.1 bacterium | reverse complement strand
TCTTTCGCAACAATGGCGACGGAACATTTCAAGAGATTGGGACGGACTCCGGCATCGCCTACAGCGAGGCTGGAACCGCCCGCGCCGCAATGGGCGTAGACGCCGGCGACATCGACGGATCGGGTCGCGACAGCCTGGCCTTCGGAAACTTTAGCAACCAGATGCTGGGTCTCTACAAGAACCATGGCCGCAACCTCTTCATCGACGTCGCGCCGAACTCAGAAGTGGGCCGAGTCAGCCTGCAGTTCCTTGCCTTCGGCACCGTCTTGACGGATGTCAACAACGACGGCTGGCTCGACATTTTCACAGCCAACGGACATGTGGAAACGGACATAAATCGCATTCAGCGCGATGTGTACTATGCTCAAAGGCCTCTCCTCTTCATCAACCAGCAGGAGATGAGGTTCGCTGAGGTTGGGACAAAGAGCGGTCCGGATCTGAGCAAGCCGGTGGTGGGCCGCGGCGCAGCCTATGCCGATATCGACCTAGATGGCGACCTCGACCTGCTCATCACGGTAAACAACGGTCCGCCGGTTCTGCTGAAGAACGAGCTTGGCAGCAAGGGCAGATCGCTTCGGGTGACTTTAGTTGGATCGAAGAGCAACCGCAGCGGAATCGGCGCCATGGTGGAGGCGAGCGTGGGCGGCCGCACCGTGCGGCGGCGCGTTCACAGCGGATCGTCGTACTGCGCGCAGAGCGAGCTGCCGGTGATCATTGGCCTCGACCAGGCGCAGAAGGCGGAGAAGCTGACGGTTCGATGGCCGAGCGGGACCGTAACCGAGCTGACAGACGTTGCAGGGAACCAGGCGATCACGGTGGATGAGGAGAAGGGCATGACCGGGCAGCTGGCGTATGCGGCAGGCGGTGGGAAGTAGGGAGTGGGCAGCAAGGTCAAGGGCACCCCCTAGCCCCACCCCCCAAGCCCCCTAAAGGGGGAACCAATCGCGGAGACGCAGGGCGCGGAGAAGGTCAACGGCACCCCGAGCCCCATATGCGCTAACTCAGGTCGGAACATGTAGACATGCGAGTGCTCGACGGCCCGCCGAATCAACAGCTCCCCTGCGGCTGCAGTGCTTGATGGCCCAGGACATGTGCTGTGCTGCCAGCCAGATTATCGCTTAAAGTTAGCGCATATGCCCCCGGCCCCTCTCCTCATAAGGGCCGAGGAGAGGGGTGCATGGCGCGGCTCGCACACTTCCTCCGTGCAACCGAAAGGTCTTGAGTCGGGACTCCCGGTCCCAAGCGAGGCACGAGCGGCGCGGTCCTTCGACCCTTCGACAGGCTCAAGGCAGGCCAAGTTGACGGTGAGGCTGTCGAGGGCTCAGGATGAACGGGTGGGCTGTGGTGAGGGTCTGCACTTGCCCTTCCTCTGCGTCCTTTGCGGTAGTTCGCCTTTGTAGGGGCGACAGCATCCGCGCGGGAATCTATTGTATGAGCGCATCGGGTGTATGCGGATGCTTCGCCCGCCCATCCGGGACGACATAAGGGCAACGTCGGGGCACCTCATCCCCGCCCCTCTCCTCAAAAGGGCCGAGGAGAGGGCTGGGGTGAGGGTCGCCGTTCCTCCGCGTGCCTCTGCGCCCACTGCGGTAAAGAGCCCTTGACCTTACGCAGGCGGCTTGGGCGGCGTCTTCATATCCCGCAGCAGGTCCCTGAGTTTTTCCTGATATGCATCGTGGTCCTTCCATTTACCGAAGTCCGGGATGTGCTTCTCGCGAACGTAGTAGACCCAGTTCTCGCGCCACTCACCCGATTTCACCTTCTCGCGCGCCTCGTCCATCATCCTCTCGCCCAGAATGTGATCATCCAGCCGGATTGGGAAGAGCTTCTGGATGTTGTTCTTCCGTTCGAGGTCAATGGCCCTCAGTATCTCGTCCACCACGGGCTTCTTGTAGGTCGAGTGGCTCGAACTGATGAGGATTAGCTTGTCCTTGAGGGCTACAGCCTCGTTGATCTGGTCGCGCCAATTCTCGCCGCCTCGCATATCCGCGCGGTAGTGCCAGCAAGAGACGTTCGCCGCGAGCAGGTCCGCATGGAGGCGGTCGGCAAACTCAGAGTCCTCGGAAGCGCTGGAGAGAAAGCACGACTAGTAGCGGAGCGCGGCATCCTTGTACATCGCCTGCAGGTTTTCAATCTCCTCGCGCGAGTACCCCACGCCCTCCAAGAAGACTCGCGGGAGTTTGCACACGCTGGCGCGGAGGGTGTGGCCGTCCAGCGAACTTGGTCCATCGTGGATGACCTCCTCAAGGCCGATCGCCTCGTGGAGGTTGTCACAGAAGTCGAAGACGGTCCTCGATATCACCGCTTTGACCAGTGTGGCGCTGCTCATGTCAGCCCCGGTCAGGTTCGCGCCGGACAGGTACGCGCGGGACAGGTCCGCGCCGGTTAGGTTAGCGCTTTGTAGCTTCGCGCTGTACATGCGCGCGCCGGTCAGGGTCGCACCTGTCAGGTTTGCCCCGAACAGCTCCGTTTCGGTCAGATCCGCGCCGGGCAGACTCGCGTCGTGCAGGTGCGCACCGTACAGGTTCGCGCCGACAAGGCTAGCGCAGGTCAGGTCCGCGTTGGTTAGGTACGCATTGGTCAGGTCCGCGTTGGTTAGGTACGCATTGGTCAGGTCCGCGCGGTTCAGGTTCGTGCCAGTCAGGTTCGCGTTGCGCAAGTCAGCGCCGGTCAGCGCCGGTCAGGTTCGCGCCGGACATGATCGCGCGGGTCAGGATCGCGCGGGTCAGGTTCGCGTAGGACAGTTTCGCGTCAATCAGGTCTACGCCGTGCACATTTGCGCTTGTCAGGTCCGCGTCGGTCAGTTCCGCGCCAATCAGGTTCGCGCCGGTCAGGTTCGCGCGGGTCAGGATCGCGCGGGTCAGGTTCGCGCCGATCAGTGTTGCGCCAGTCAGGTCCGCGTTGAACAGATTCGCGTCGGACATGTTCGCGCGGGTCAGGATCGCGCGTCTGAGGACCGCATCTGACAGGTTCGCTCCGGCGAGCGTGTCACCCTCGACCTCCTTCAGCAGCTTGCCGTCTATGCTCCGTATCTCCACTGTCCGCCTCCAAAGGGTTGGGTTCGGCGGAAGTGGGCAGAGCACCTGCCGGATGTGTGGTCTGCGGGCCGAGGGAGATGGCATGTGTGGCTCAGGGCCGATGCCGAAGAATCCGGGCCCACATGGCCGGATGTGTACTGCTGGACCCTTCGGCTTCGCCACGATGCGGCTGTGGCTCCACTCAGGGTGACAGCATGTAGGCCACGGTGCGGTCCTTCGTTCCTGCCTGCCCCGTCTAAGATCGCAACGGGGCCGGCTCATGCAGGAATGACGAGCCACGAAACGGTCCTTCGACCCTTCGACTGCGGCACGGAACGGCTGTGTCGCGCTCAGGATGCTCGGATTGGCAGGCTCAGGACGAACGGGATGTCCACGCTCAACGTGTCCTGGTTGGTGGGCTCAGGCCAATCGGCGCCGCGAACTGTAGGGGCGACAGCATCCGCGCGGGAACCAAATGGGTGAGCGCAACGGGTGTGCGCGGATGCTTCGCCCGGACTACCGGTACGGGCAAGGTCAAAGGCACCTCACCTCCGCCCCTCTCCTCAAAAGGGCCGAGGAGAGGGGAGCACGGCTGCCGGGACATTGAACCACTCTCAGGCCAAGCGGCACCGCGGACTGTAGGGGCGACAGCATCCGCACGGGAATCAAATGGGTGAGCGCAACGGGTGTATGCGGATGCTTCGCCCAGATTACCTATACGGGCACGGTCAAAGGCACCTCACCCCCGCCCCTATCCTCGAAAAGGCCCTTCGACTCTGCCACGAAACGGCCGTGGCAGGCTCAGGATGTGCGGACTGAGTGCTGTGGTGCTATCTAGATTCGCGGACCATTGCCTCGGGTCCGTGCAACAGAGAGCGGGGCAAGCCCTACGCACCCATCTGCGGTACGCTCGTGCGTGGGCGTGGCGGGCGGGACGCCCGCGCTCCGCCTTCAGTCCGCGCAGGCGGACTTGGTGCCGTTCACAGCCGCGATTTCAATCGCAGGTGTTTGCGCGACCACTACGGCCCGGTCCTTCGACTTCGCCATGATACGGTCCTTCGACTTCGCCATGATACGGTCCTTCGACTCTGCCACGGTACGGCAGTGGCAGGCTCAGGATGAGCGGAATTACCGGCCCCAGAATGAGTGGGTGAGCGCTCCGGGCGAAAGGATCTGGCTATATGAACCGCAATGAAGCCGCAATCCACGTTTCTTGCCGAGCGCTCACGCCACGATAGAGGTATTGCCCCCTCGTGAGGCGAACGAAAACACGCGCGATGCCAAATCCGGCGCGCTCCCTTGATCTCCACCGGAGGCCCAACCCGCTTTGTCAACTCAAACCACGGATTCCCAGCCCGCTCCAGGGTGCCTGCCGGCCTGGGACACGGCGGACATTCCCGCGCCGCCGCCGTTCTCGGGGCGAAATGCGCTCAAGCTCATCGGCCCCGGCGCCATCGCCTTGGGCCTTTCCATCGGCAGCGGCGAGTGGCTGCTCGGGCCGGCGGTAACTGCCAAATACGGCGCGGCGCTGCTGTGGGTAGCAACCGTCTCCATCCTGCTTCAGATGATTCTGAATCAGGAGATCGTCCGCTACACCATCGCCACAGGAGAGCCAATCTTCACCGGGGTCATGCGGCTCAAGCCCGGACCGAAGTTCTGGGGGCCGCTCTACACCCTCCTCATGTTCCTGCAGATAGGATGGCCAGGGTGGGCGCTCGGCGCCGCGACCGCGATTGCCACCGCCCG
>VFKD01000353.1 GCA_009885735.1 bacterium | reverse complement strand
TGGCGGCCGAGTGCCATGCGGTGCAGAAGTTTGTGAGGACGATCTGATCGGTGCAATCGCCAGATATTTGGTGATGTCCTCGCGCGGCGACTGAAGCAATAGTGCAATAGTTGCTCTTATTCACTCCAATTCCAACTCCAATTCACTCCAATTCCCCTGGGGCCCTGTGCGAGCTGGCGGACGGAGGATTTGAGCGTGTGGAGCGGACTTCGCGCTTCCAACACAGTGCCTAGCAAGCTACTAAAACAGCACCTGTTGCTTCTATTACTACTCCAATTCACTCCAATTCACTCCAATTCCACTCCAATTCCACTCCTATTCCACTCCTATTCCACTCCTATTCCACTCCTATTCCGGCTCGGATGGTGACTGACCGCTGTTCCTCTCCGGTGTACCACCACCATCCCCAAGGGAACCGCCTGAAGAAGGGAGCGGATCGGAGTCGCCCGTCTCTGGGCGGGGTACGTCGTCCGGTACGGGCCCTGGTTCAGGCGGCGATTCACCTCGGTCTGTCGGCGATTTGGTCTTCTAGTCGTCCATCGGCCTCTCGGGAAGCTCGCATGAGGTCTTATCCGGTTGGCGTTCCTGAAACATCAAGATCATTTGCGATAGCCAGATCACTGCGCCAAGCGCCAACCCCGCCCAATTGCCAAATGCGTTGCCAAGCACAATCAACCACAGGAACCACTGCTCCATCACCGACGCGCCAAGGCAGAGAGCCGTTGCACAGGTCAGTATCCACGTAACCGCCGTATACCAGCCGGGAGGACCCGCTGCCAACCACTCCGTTCCACTGACCTGAGGTTCTGGCGAGTCGTCCGCCTCGACTGCCTCCTGCGAGTCACCATCCAATTCATCTTCGGGAGAGGACGAACCGTCCTCCGAGGGCGGCGGCCCTCACCCACCGCCGGGCATTGGCGTGAGAGCAGTCGCGTAGATTACCGCTGCTGTGGGAAGCAGCCAGAGAAGCATCCACCAGTGGCCGAAAGTATGCCAGATGGCCACGGGTGCCATCAACCAGACAGCAGCGGCCATCAGTCCCGCAGCAGATGCAGCGAGCGACCCGGCGAGGTACGCGCGAGGTCCTCGCTGCATGAGCATCCCAGGCAGCAATAGCAGCCTAATCAACAAGCCGGATTGCATCAATCTAATCACCTCTCTGTCTGTGTCCCAGCGCCGGTTAGCTCTGGCACAACGGGACATGTGCCGTTCAGCCAATCAGTTCCTTGGCGCTGTCGCATCTCAGTAGCACAATAAGTGCCAATGGACCTACGTGTGCGCATGCTACAAAGTTGCGCCGCGAGCGTCTATACTATGTAGTGGCAGTGGAGCAGCCTGCTAAGTGCAATCTTGCCGCAGCAGCCGGCGCCGCCGCCCACAACATCGTGACCCAGCACGCCAGGAGGAGCAGCAGAAAATGCCAAGGTTCATTCGCCGGACAGGAATCATCGCCTCAGTAGGGCTCGCATTGATGGGAGCATTCGGCTCCGGCTCTCCCGCTGCGGCCCGACCGAAGTACGCAGAGAAGGAGAAGGTCAACTGTGTCTATTGCCACGTTGCACCCGGCAAGGCGCGAAACTTTCGTGGCCTGTACTACAAGTCTCACAACCTCAGTTTCACGGAGTTCGACAACGTGTTTGAAGCGATGGCGGCCGGAGTGAAGGCAGACAGCATGGGACCCGCGGCGCTCCCCTCCAATACGGAGTATCCCAAGGTGACTGTTGCGCCAGCGCTCAACTTTGCCGTGAAGGACATCGACGGCAAGAACGTCAACCTTGGCCGCTACCAGGGCAGCGTGGTTCTAATGGTGAACGTAGCCACCTTGTGCGGGCTCACTCCGCAGTACGCCAGCCTCCAGAAGCTCTACACGAAATACAAGGACAAGGGGCTAGTGGTGCTTGGCTTCCCTGCAAACGAGTTTGGCAAGCAGGAGCCTGGAACCAACGATGAGATCAAGGTGTTCTGCACCACGAAGTACAAGGTCGACTTCCCCATGTTCTCCAAGATCGTTGTGAAGGGAGAAGGTATCGCGCCACTCTATAGCCACCTGACCAACAAAGAGACCTATCCGAAGACCGGCGAGCCCATTGAGTGGAACTTCGCGAAGTTTCTTTATAACCGCAAGGGCGAGGTGGTGGATCGTATTTCCGCTAAGACCGATCCGCTTACGCCCGAGGTGATCGCGAAGTTGGAGAAGCTGCTAGCAGAAGAGAAGTAGTCTTGACTTACGGCTGATGAGGATTCGCTTGGGACGGGGGCAATCCCCGTCCCAAGTCGCGTGTGCCATACCTGAATGGAGGAATAGGCAGGATGAACATGATAACGGCCCTATCCTGCCTATCCTGTACATCGATGTTAATGCCGTTGCCCTATGTGACGAAGAGTGGAGGAGCCTGTAGATGCTGATGAGCTTGCTTGTAGTTGCTTCGATGCAAACGAGTACCCGTAAGGTGTCCCCGCCAGAGCCGGTTCAGCCCATCCCATCCGCACGACAGCTTGCTTGGCATCCGCTCGAATATTATGCGTTCGTCCACTTCAACATGAACACCTTCACCGGCAAGGAGTGGGGAGAAGGGTATGAGAACCCCAAGCAGTTCAACCCCTCCGCGCTCGACTGCCGCCAATGGGCTCGCACGGCGAAGGCCGCTGGGATGAAGGGGATTATCCTCACGGCGAAGCACCACGACGGATTCTGCCTGTGGCCCTCGAAGTACACCAATCACTCGGTGAAGAGCAGCCCGTTTCGAGGCGGAAAAGGGGACGTCCTGAAGGAGCTCTCCTCGGCATGCATGGAGTACGGCCTCAAGTTCGGCGTCTACCTCTCGCCCTGGGACCGCAACCATCCAGAATATGGCAACTCTGCGGTCTACAACCAGTTCTTCGTGAACCAACTCACCGAGGTGCTTACGAACTACGGCAAGGTGTTTGAGGTCTGGTTCGACGGAGCGAACGGCGAGGGACCGTCGGGTAAGAGGCAGGTCTACGACTGGCCCGCATTTGTGGGTGTGGTGCGAAAGCACCAGCCGAACGCCGTCATCTTCTCGGACGCCGGCCCCGACGTTCGGTGGGTAGGCAACGAGGCTGGACTTGCCGCACCTACCAACTGGAGCCTTGTGCGTCGAGACGAATTCGTGCCGGGCACTCCGCGCTACAAGGAGCTGACCCAGGGTCATGAGGACGGTACCCACTGGCTCCCGGCTGAGTGCGACGTCTCCATTCGCCCAGGCTGGTTCTATCGGGAGTCCGAAGACTCCAAGGTCAAGACGCCGGACGACCTGCTGGAGATCTACTACAAGTCGGTGGGCCAGAACGGCTCGCTGTTGTTGAACCTGCCCGTCGACAAACGCGGACTGGTCCACGAGAACGATGCTGCCGCGCTAGTTGCGCTTCGCAAGAAGCTCGACGCGGCATTCGCAACCGACCTAGCTCGCGGCGCAATGGCGGCAGCCAGCAATGTTCGCGGAAACGACCCGAGATTCGCTGCAGCTAAGGCGATCGATGGGGACCCGAACACGTACTGGTGTACGAACGACTCGGTCACCGCCGCCTCCATTGAGATGGACCTGGGCGAAGCTCGGGCGGTCAACCGCGTCGTCCTGCAGGAATACATCGCACTCGGACAGCGGGTGAAGTCGTTCACAGTCGAGGGCCTCACCGAATCGGGGTGGGTGAACCTGTCGGAAGGAACCACCATCGGCTACAAGCGAATTCTGCGGTTCAAGGATACGACGTGCAGCCGAGTGCGAGTGAATATCCTTGAGAGCCGGGCTTGCCCCACGATCTCTACGTTGTCGATCTACGGGGCGCCAGTAGGGTCGTAGTGGCAAGAGCTCCTCTGGCAAGCTGTTGACAGCGTTTTGCTGTCGGATACAGTGGCTCGCGGTCCGTCAGAAGTCGAGCTGCCTGCCAACAATCGCCTGCTTAACGACCCTCCAGAATCGCGCCTCGGTACCGGCAGTGCTTCGTGCCTTGGCGTCAACTTGGTCGAGTGCCCACTGCCTTGAACTGGTCAATTGGGCTGCCATTAGCAATGTTCCCACCGCTTCATTTCCTACATAGAAGCGCTTGCTGGCCATGGACTTCTCCACAAACGCCTTCGCTCGCTCATCCAGGACCTGTCGCGCTTCGACTCGTTCGTAATGCTCGTCTGCCTTCTCTGACAAGGCTGGGTCGTTCTCCCCTTCTGCGATGCCCTGACGCAGCAGGCCGCACAGCCAGGCATACTCCTGAAGCAGCAACTTGCCTCGAATGACATTGCCACGCTCCGACCGTATGATCTTCTCCTCGTACATCGCAAGAGCAGGGGGCAGGTAAACGGGCCTTGTGCTTACGAGGTCGTACAACAGCCAGAATGTCATATGCTGAACTCCAACGTCCGGCGAGTTGAGACAATAGGTTATCACCCGCCAAGCATCTTCATCCTTGATGCGACGTGCCAGCACGAGTTTGGACGTTCGCTCAATCCGTTTCAAGAGCACTGCACTGTCCTCACCTGCGACGCTTGGAGATTCCGACGCGGATAGCTGGTTCGAGTCTGGGAATCGTTGCGATGAACATGCGCCGCAAGCCACCACGCACGCCATAACCCATAGGAAAACTAGGGTCCGACGCCTACTGTTCTCCATAATCACCTTCATCCTCCATCACAAGTACGCCTCTGCCGATGTGGGTGTCTCCATGCCTGCCTAGTTCATCCGACAGAGTTGATCTCCGCCGCAACTTGCTTTCACGCGAGGAACTTCGACACACGCTCATGATACATTCTGAAGCTCATCATCCAGCTCGGCGCTCCACCGATCTATTTCCACAACCATGATTGTGCGTTGCACGGACGGCGGCATTGCTTCAACCATTGAGCGAACTTCTTGTATCTTTGCTCGCGCTGCCTCTTTGTTTCCGCAAACGCCTAGAACCATCGCCTCTGCACACGTGCGAAGCAAGGGACTCTGTGGCATTGTAGGCAGGTCACCGAACCAAGCCTGTGCAAGATCTGCATGGCCCCGTACTTTCGCTTGGCACACGATCGCATCGTAGATCAATCCCTCCCGAATCGCCTGGTTCGCAAACCCTGCCCGCTGGAGACACATCTCCAGCATCCTTGCAGCCCGCGGATAGTCCTTGAGCTGGTACGCATTCGACCACGCGACTGCATGGGCTGCGAGCGCCTCTGGCGACTCGTCCTGAAGCTCGATCGCTGCCTCCACGAACTCGATCGGCAAGTCCCGGCTTAGAACCCCGCTGGCGAGGTCTGAGTTCAGCCTCATGAGCGCAAGCATGCGCCTAACGAGGCCCGGGGCCGACCGCGCCGTCCAAAGAAAGGTGCCGTCTGTGGGACCAATAACCGAACGATAAGGCACTAGGTTCGATAGTCCCAGCAAGAGCGATATAATGATAAAAAGAACCGCGAACTGGCTCGTCCGAACTGGCAAGAGGTAGACCACAGAGGCCGAAACAAGGTTCGCTGCGGGTCCGGCAGCAACCATCCAGAACCCTCGAACCTCCAGGCGGTCTACACTGTGTGGCGCCATCAGCACATGGCCGCTCGTGAGCCCCCCAGGTCCGCGAAAAGTCGAGCACCGAAAGGGCGCCTCGATCAGCAGCGGGCCGAGCCTGAACGCCCGCAGCCGCAGGCCAACCGCGAGCCCTACAATTGCGTGACCGCCCTCATGAATCACCATTCCTAGGAAGTACGCAAGAACCACAGCGCCGGTCGAAACAAGCAAGGTGGAGGCGGAGAGCGTGTCAAGCCGTCGGATTACGTTGTCGTGTAGCCATACCCGTACTGGAGGAACATTCCAATCTACGACGCTCAGGATAATCCCGAGCACAACCCCGGCGCCGACGAGCGGCAGCAGGCGGAGCTTGGCCTTCGCCTTCCGCACGGCAGGAAGCGGCTGCAACCGATCGAGAATTGGGGTTGCGCTGGTCTCCATGCTCAACGACTCGTTCGTCCCAGCCGCCAAGGGCATGTTGGCTTCTCAATACTCTGGTGGTTAATGGTGCTGCCGTCGATTGTCGGGAGGTACTGCTGCGTCAGACCTTACGAATTTAGTAGCATGTCGCTACGTTTGGACACAATTCCGGTAGACCGAGTAGACCATTTGTGTGGCGGAATATTCGCCGCCAGTCGAGGCCGCGCACGACAAGAACTTAGCCGAGAAGGCGATCGTACTCGGCATGTGTACCGATCCAGAACCATTGCACTCCTTCCGCGACCGGTACACCCAGGGCGCGATAGTGGGTTCCCACCCTAACGCTGCGGAATCTCCCTCTGGCGACCAGCCTGAAGTGCAGAGAGGGATGGGCTGGATCGTCCCGAAGCAGCACGTAGTTGCGACGAGCGAGGCGCTGAATCTCTCTTGGCAGGACAGAGAAGCATTCCCAAAATCTGCTGGACGCTAGGTGGCGCAAATGTCAGCAGACTTGCCGGACTGATACTCGGCGATGGCCTCCTGGGCAAGCGATTCCAACCGGCCAGACGCGGCGTCTTCCTCAATCTGAGCATCCCACGCATCCGCGTCAAACTCTGCAAACCAATGCCGGAATCTGGCAAGGTCTTGTTTGGAGAGTACGGATACGGCGGATTCAATCTTCTCAACGTTGCCAATGTCCATTCAATCGAACCTCCTATCGAAGATTACACGATAGCGAATTCTACCGCGGACCATAGGTCGATGGCGATGCCAGTGCGGACGTCGACCATCACTGGTGTCGAGGGTTTCGCACGGCAATCCGCTCAAGAATGAAACAGCCTAATCACTCTCCGGTCGCCGATGCGCAGTGCGTGGTCCACTGCAGTTAGCCCATCAAGGTCAACCGCAGCAATGCTTGCTCCATGTCGGAGCAATACCTCCGCACACTTCCTGGATCCAGATAGGACGGCTGATATGAGAGGTGTATAGCCGTCTCCGTCATGCACCTCTACCTCGCCACCTCGATTCAGCAAGATCTCCAGCACGTCAGTTGTCCCTCGCCGACTTGCAAGATGGACCGCCGTCTCACCTGCAAAAAGCTGTCGGTTCGGATCATCTCCTTGGTCCAACAGAAACCCTACAACGTCCAGGTGATTAGCGACGACGGCACCGGCAAGAGCGGTACAGCCGGTGTCTCTAGTTAGCAAGATGTCCGCACCCGCAGTGCAAAGCGCCCGAACAATATCGAGATCACCGACCTCTGCTGCAACCATCAGGGCAGTATTTGCCCAGGTTGTTCCAACCAGGATGGTTTCAAGCCTTAACGACGTGCGACCGACCCTTACCTCATCTCCGGTATCCCGGGAATTCGGATCAGCACCGCCAGCCAGACACGCGGAGACTGTTAGTAGATTCTGCGTGCGAATCGCGGCAATCAGGTCGGATGGTGCCATTGATCGAGCTGTTACCTATCCATCCCGATCATAAGGGATTATCTGATCCCACTCCGACGCGCTCGATCGCGCAACCACCGCGACCACCTCCTCGGTGTCGCTCGCGTTGAACACCTCGTGGGGCACTCCCGGCTCGATGAAGATGAAGTCGCCCGCTTTGTTGTCGACGACCATCTTCAGGCCGTCTCCATACTCATGCCGGACGTTGCCCTGCAGGATATAGAGCATCACCTCGAAGCCCACGTGGATGTGCGCAGCAGCCACGCCGCCGGGCGGGATGGTAGCCACGTTCATCGAGAGCTCGTGCGCGTTTACGTTTTTGGCAGAAAGCCCGGTCTTGTAGTGGATCCCGTTCCATCCTCGCAGGGCGCCGCCGCCGCGCACGACTGCGATGCCGCCTGCGTCCTCTACGTGGGAGCGAAGTACTTCCGGGTCCTGCTCCAGGGTCTGTTCAAGCATGTTCTCAATCTCCATCCTTCGATTCCGTGAGCCTGAAAGGAAGAAACGGCACTGCCGCCAACGCCAGCGCTGTCGTCCCTGCATTTAGCCACACGAGTCCGTGAAAGTCGATGCCTAGCTTCGAGAAGATGAGCGAGCCGGTAAAGTCTGAGAGGGAGTTTGTAAGGTTCCAAACGCTCATCATCACGCTGTAGCCCAACGCCTCGCTTCCCTTTGGCGTGCCCCTCGTCGCGAGGTCGTAGACCGGCAGCATCGCCAGCGTAACGGTGATCCCGCTAGTGGCCGAAATGATCATCGCGGTAGCCTGCGAGCTGTAGTAGAGGTAGAGCAGGTCGCCAACAGCATGGAGCGCGATGCTATAGATGATGAGCTTCTTGAGCTTTACTCTTCTGCACGCAGTGAAGTAGATCACTGTCGCAAGGAAACCGGTCGCAGCCGAGATGAGGCTGAGCGTGCCGATGAACGCCGGCCTGAAGCCCAGCGTATTCGTCTGGTAAAAGAACAGAGGCGTGTTGAACCCGGGCGCCACGGCAATGAGGAATATCATTCCCGCGGCAGCCATCACCACGCGGTTGCGCACTAGGCCGATGAGCTGCCTCTTTGCCTCGGTCCACACCCCCATGTTCCTCTTCGCGCCCTTGGGCTCACGGATAGAGAAGTAGAAGAGAGGCACGAGCATCAGGTGCAGCGTGGAAGTGCCGGCTGTAGCTACCCAGAACGGAAAGGTCTGAACCAGCCAGCCACCAATAGGATCCCCTATAAGACTGCCGATCCGAAAGCAGGCAATGCGCTGGGCCGTAAGCCTTCCCTCAGCTTTGAACCGGTGCCCGAGCTCCACCATCACCCCTCCCAGCGTGGTGCTGGTGAACATGACTCCGGTGTACATGATGAAGTAGGTGACGAGCAGGATGGTGTACGACCGGGGAACCCAAGCCAGCGCCATCCAGAGCAGAGCCGTGGCCAGCAGGCTCACTAGCAGATAGTGCCTTCGCCGCGTCCCAAAGAGCGGGAAGCTGTCTGTCAGCAGTCCCGCAACCGGCTTAACGTAGTTCGACGCGACTCCAAGCGCCAGAAACGCGGAGACAGCCGGTGGCGCCAAGTGAAGTTGGTCCTTCAGCAGGTATCTCACCGGAAGGTTCGTGATTGCCAGGCCGATGTTCGTGCCCAGCCAGCCCAGGTTTACGATGAGCGACATGGCGCGAAAGTCCGCGCCCTCGCGAAAGATGGACGGGTGCTCAGTGGCCTCGACCGATTCTGCAGGCGCGGCGGGTGGCTGCGATTCTGGGGGTTGCATGGGCTACGGCAAGCTCAGAGCAACAAACTCTGCCGGGCGCGAGGCGCCTCCAATAGGCACGACGATGAACTGCTTGCCGCCCGCCATGTAGGTGATAGGACTGCCTGTTGAGTGTGAAGGCAGGCCAACTTGGCCGATGAGCTTGCCGGAGCGCTTGTCGAACGCCCGCAGGAGCGGGACAGATGTGCCTCCGGGCTCATTAAACCACGAGCCCTCTTGGGTCACCAATAGGAGCGTCTTCGTGACCACGATGTAGCCCCTTCGATTCAATCCAAGCAGCGGCAGCTTTAAGTTCCGAAGCGCCGGGTGGTTTCTGTACCCGTCTCCAAGCGGGACCTGCCACAGGTGCTCGCCAGTATTCAGGTCGATGGCCGTGATGCGTCCATACGGAGGCTTGAGCAGCGGGAGGCCCCGCGGCCCGTCCACTGTCATGCTGTTTGCTACATTCGTAAAGTCGACGTCCGCTCCTGGAGTAGTGGGCTTTGCAAGCTCCAGCCACATTGGATTCGTGATGGACGGCACATACAACACTCCGCTTGCCGGATCGACGGATGCGCCGGCCCAGCTAGCGCCACCAAGCCACCCAGGCATCTCCAGCGTCTTCTTGCCGAGGTTCGGCGGATTGTACAGAGGACCATACCAATAGCCGGCAAGGATATCCATCGCTTCCTTGCGGAGCTCCGGCGTGAAGTCGATCACATCGTCCTCGGTGACCCCTTGCCTGTCGAATGGCTTTGGCTTCGAGGGAATCGGCTGAGTGGGCCAGGCCTCCTCTCCTGGGACCTTTGACGGGAGAACCGGAGTCTCGACGATGGGCCATATCGGCTTGCCCGTTACACGGTCAAACACATAGGTCATCGCCTGCTTGGTAACTTGAGCTACAGCTTTGACCTTCCGGCCACCCACCGTGACATCCAGCAGGTTCGGTGCGCAAGGCAGGTCGTAGTCCCAAAGGCCATGATGAACAAACTGAAATGCCCAAACGAGCTTGCCCGTGGAGGCCTTGAGGCAGACCAGCGACTCGCCGAAGAGCCCTGCTCCCTTGCGGTGGCCCCCGTACCAGTCGTTGCTCGGCGTGCTCACCGGCAGGTAGACGTAGTCCAGCGCCGGGTCGTAGCTCATCATGGTCCAGACGTTTGTGTTGCCCGTGTACCTCCAAGACTCGTCCCGCCAGGTGTCGTTGCCGGCCTCTCCTGGCTGCGGCACGGTGTGAAACGTCCAGAGCTGTTTGCCTGTTCTCACATCGAAGCCGCGAACGTCTCCCGGAGGCATCTCCTTGGTGTTGTGAAAGTCGTCCACCGCTCCGCCCACCACCACAACGTTGCCGCAGATTACCGGCGGCGAGGTTTGGTTTACGACGGCGCGGTCCACCAGCTTGCGAAGCCCCAGAGTGAGGTCCACGCGGCCATTCTTGCCGAAGCTCGGGATGGGCTTACCTGTGTCTGCATTCAAGGCATAGAGCCAGCTCCCGAATGTGGGCACGAGTATTCTGCGATCGACTCCAGCAGCCCAGTAGGCCACGCCCCGATGAATGCCGCCACCTACCTTTGGGTTGAACTCCCACTTCTGCTTGCCGGTTCGTGCGTCGAGCGCTGCGACGCGGTCCTCGGGAGTGATGACATAGAGTGTTCCCCCTACCATGAGGGGCGTACACTCGTTTGGACCTGGGCGAGTGGTGTCGGTCACCCGCCAACGCCACGCTACACGAAGGCGCCCGAAGTTCTTGGCATCGATCTGGTTCAGCGGCGAGTATTTCGTGCTTCCCCGGTCGTGACCATACGAGGGCCACTCGCCGGGGGCCACAGGGTCCACTTGTGCGCGGGCTGAGGGCAGCGCGATGACGAGTGCAATAAACGGCAGTGAAAGGCGCGGGAGTGTCAGGTTCAATTAGGATTGCCTCAAGGTTGCAGTGCCGGAGCTTGGCGCGACGGATTCATCTATTCGTTACTTCTGCGGCGATTCCTTGGAGGTGGCCTGGACGAAGCAACATCGGGCTCCGGCATGGATCACTGCCGGAGCCCGGACGCTTGCACAACGATCGCAGGGTCTGCTACGGCAAAGGCTCTGCAATTAGTTCGGCGATCCAGTAGGCTCCGGTTCGCTTCTTTAGGACGAACCCCACCTTGAACGACTTCTCGGCGCCATCTTCGCCTCGCATGGAGTGCGTGCCCGTGACGATCCATGCACCGCCCGACCCTGGCTCGAACTTGTCGAGCGAGTACTTTGCCGTGTTGAGCTCCTGGAGCGCATCACGCGTCATCTGCAGGTAGGCCGAGCCCAAGATCGGAGTTCGATTGCGCCCTTTGGACTGGAGAACAAGCTGGTCCGTCGGTCGCACATGCTTCTCGATGCCAGCGACATTGCCCGAGCGAAAGGCCGCCTGAATGTCTGCCACGGCCTCGGCGAGAGCTGGGTCGGCAGAAGTGGGCCCCGGTTTGCGGTGAAGGTAGTAGGCCGAATCCTCATCGTCCGGCCCAGGCTTGGGCGCTGCTCGCGATTGGTTTCGTGCCGCAGGCACATTGTCCGATTCCTCGTCTGCATTACGGCTGCGCACATTGCGCTGAGGCGCTTGGCGCGAATAGCCTCTCTGCGGCGAGATGTCCCCAGATTCGTAGTACCGCGTGTTGGTCTGTATTCGCTGGTTCAAGCTCTGGAATCCAACGCTCAGTCCGCCAAAGTTCGCATTGAAGCCTGCGCGCGCGCCTGAATAGTCGTACGGCATGTAGTAGGAGGGAACAGTGCATGGGACACCGGAATTCAGTACGATCACGGTCGTGCCGCAATATCCACCGTTCGAACCGTTCGAGAGAATCTTGCTTCTGAAGAAGGGCGCAGGGTCTCCGGGTCGGGTTCCGGCATTCGGGTACTGCTGGGGAATGTTACCTAGCGTCTTGGTTCCGTTGTACGGCTTGGGAGTCTGCAGCGGTCCGCGGTCCGACGGGACGTTTTGTGCCCACCCGGCGGCAGCCACGGAGAGCGCTCCGCAAGCTACTCCGAGTGAGGCAAAACGAGACAAGCGACGGGTCATGGCGATCCTCCTGGTGGTTGAGTCACAACAAGTCTATTCCTTTGACGAGTCTCGGCGCGTAAACGTGACAAGGAGAATTGTCCGTGAGTGGATGAGCGATAGGTCAGTTGTCCCTTTGATGGTGAGAACGCGCCTGCCAATCTCCCCCGGGCGGTGCCCGAGGCTGTCGAAGTCTTGCCACTCCCGGGCGGTCAGGCGCGCCAGAGGCGCAGAACAGCGCCAACGCGCCGCAGGCGCACAACAACAAAAGCCCACGGCAGCGCCGTGGGATTCGCAGCGCCGTGGGACAACCAACACCGGGCGATTGGCAGCCCTGTGGGACGGTACGATGTTCGCAGCCGCAATGTTCCCCCGGGCGGTGCCCGAGGCTGTCGTTGTTTTGCCCCTCCGGGGCGGAACGGCGAGAACGCGCCGGAGGCGCACAACAACAAAAGCCCACGGCAGCGCCGTGGGACAGCATCACCTGCCGCGCGATGCGCACTATCTCACCTCAAACCGATACGTTCCTGCCTCAATGGCAAACACTGCGATTCCGGCATCCATCCTAAGGAACCGAATTCCGGGCCGACCGGATGCCGGTCTGCCGCCCTCCAGCACGCGATCTGCGCTTGCCGCAGGGATTCTGACTTCACCAGCAGTGTTCGCAGGCAGCGTTACGCGCATCGAGAGTCTTCCGTCCGACTTTCGTTCCCACGAAGACTGGATGGAGCCGCGAACGGATACATATTCCGCTCGCGCATTCGAGAGTCCGGGGCTGGGCATGGGGCGGATGTTGACGCGCCTAAAGCCAGGCTCTGCAGCCTCAATGCCTGCCACACGCCGCATGAGCCACTCTCCCACGCAGCCGAAGGCGTAGTGATTGTATGAATTCATGCCTGGGTCACCGGTGTCGCCGTTCCACCGCTCCCAAATAGTGGTGGCGCCCTTCGCAATCGTGTAGCCCCAGGAGGGATAGGTCTCGTTCAGCAGCAGGCGATAGGCCACATCGTTGTGGCCGTTCTCCGAGAGGGCGCCCATGAGGAACGGCGTGCCCACGAATCCGGTGCTGAGGTGCCAGCTTCGAGATTCGATGTCCTTCACCAGAACGTCCGCCGCCTTCGAGCGGAGGTTGTCCGGCACAAGGCCGATCTGCAGCGCCATCGCCTGGCAGGTCTGGCTTCCATTTCCAACCGTTCCATCTGCCTTAACGAAGCGCGCTATGAACGCGGTCTTGATTCCAAGGTAAAGTTCGGCATACCGCTTCGCGTCTGACCCCTTGCCGAGTGTGGCAGCCATCTCGCTCATCAGTTTCGCGTCGTTGGCCCACATCGCCGTGGCGAGCACCTCTTTCGGCGTCTCGCTGTTCGCGGGAACCCAGTCTCCGAAGTCGTTGTTGCGGCGGTTCAGCCAGAGCAGATTCGGATTGGCGGAGTGGATGTACTCCATCCACTTCTCCATGGGCACCCAGTTCTCTTCGAGGATTCGAGTGTCGCCATACTGCCTATATGTCTCGTACGGCACCACGATTCCCGCATCGCCCCAGGCCGGCGCTCCGTCCGCTAGGTCGATGACGCGCGGCGATACGTCCGAGAAGGCGCCCTGGGCCGACTGCGCCTCCACCACGTCTCGCATCCACTTGGTAGTAAACGCAGCCATGTCCATGTTGAAGCAGGCGGTCCTCCAGAAGATGCAGGCGTCGCCCATCCAACCCAGGCGTTCATCTCGCTGAGGGCAGTCCGTAGGAACGCTCACAATGTTGCCACGCTGGCCCCAGAGGATGTTCTTGAAGAGCTTGTTCACCATCGGGCTCGAGGTCGAAAACGTACTGGTCATCCCATTGTCGTTGTGGAAGACGCAGCCGAGCACAGTATCCATCGGAGCAGGCGACGGGATGCCGGTTACCTCGACATAGCGGAACCCGTGATACGTGAAGTGCGGCTCAAACTCCTCAACCCCAGTACCTGCACAGGTGTAGGTGTCGGTCGCTTCTGCCTTGCGGAGATTCTCGGTGTATATCTGCCCGTTCGGCTGAAGAATCTCGGCGAACCTCATGCGCACGACCGTACCTGCGGGCGCCTTCACCCTCAGCTTTGCCCAGCCCACCATGTTCTGACCGAGATCGAAGATGGTGACGCCAGAGGCGGGAGCGGTAACGGCGACTGGCTTGATAGTCTCGGTGATGCGAATTGGCGGACAGGACTGCGCAGAGATGATCCCGCCGTTGTGCTCATAGACATGCACCGACTTCCACAGGGAGGCGTTGAATCCGGGCTTGTTCCACCCCGGCAATTCGCGCCTCGCATCGTATGTCTCGCCCGCATAGATCTCGGAGCGCAGAATAGGCGCCTCGGCCACCCTCCAGCTCTTGTCCGTAACGAAGGTCTCCTCTTCGCCGTCTGCGTAAGTCACCTTGATGTGCGCCATGAACCGAGACGGACCGGCGCCAAAATTGTTGCGCTGAAGCGCCCAGCCAAGGCCGCTGCCAAACCAGCCGTCGCCTAGGATCGCGCCCACCACGTTTTCGCCGTGGCGCAGATGTGCGGTGACATCATAGGTTTGGTAGAGGATTCGTTTGCGATAGTCGGTCCACTCCGGAGTGAGAATGTCGTTCCCTACCCGGCGACCATTGATGCTTAGGCGGTAGCTTCCTAGCGCGGTGACATAGGCCCGCGCAGAGCGGACAGGTCGAGAGAACGTCACCGCCTTGCGCAGCAGCGACGCGGGGCCGCCCGAGGAGGTGATGCCAGGAGTGCCCCAGGGAGCATCACCGATGTTGGCGATCGCCTTCGCAGCCTCCCAACCCGCAGCGGCATACGCGGCCTGGATCCAGCCTGGCTCTTCCCTCGCAGAGAAGCGCCACGCAGCATCGCTCACGATGCGCTCGACGGAGCCATCGGAATAGGTGAGCACAGCAAGAACAGCGAGACCCGCCGGACCATCAGAATTCTCCGCGGAGATTGCAATCACGTTGCGTCCCGGTTTCAGCGATCGCGCAATGTCGATTGCGGACATCGACTGCCAGCCTCCGCCTGTGCTCACCTGTTCGCCGTTCAAAGAAGCAGCGAATGAGTTGTCTGCCGCGGCATAGAGGGCCGCAGAGGCTATCTTCTTGCCGGCAAGAACTTCGAAGGTTCTACGGAAATAGCGCTTCCCTGCCGCCGCATTCTGGTGCGGGTCACCCACGTTGTCCCAGATCCATCGAACTCCCGCGAAGCTGACGGCAGCGCTTGCGCCCTCGGCGCC
>VFKD01000309.1 GCA_009885735.1 bacterium | reverse complement strand
TACCCAATCTCCCCCAGGTCCAGCTCCTCTGGAGTGCCCTCGCTGTAAGCAGAATCCGCGTTGTCGCTCACCATGTCGGTAAGGCCGCAGCCCTTGCAGTTCGGGCAGCGCGAGGTCTTCTCCGCAGTCACCTCGGAGGCAGGGAACGGGACCGGCAGCTCTCCCTCGCCAAGCTGCACCATCACCTCTTCCTTGATGAGATGCACCTCCACTACTCGGCCCTGGCCGCGAGGCGTGCGCACAATGTCGCCTGCCTGCGGCAGCCTGCGCTTCGCGTCCACGTAGTTCTCATGCTCATATCGCAGACAGCACATCAGCTTTCCGCAAACGCCGGAGAACTTGACCGGATTCAGGAAGAGGCTCTGGTCCTTCGCCATCTTCATCGAGACGGGGGCAAACTCCGTGAGGAAGGTTGAGCAGCAGAGCGTGAGGCCGCATGGACCCACTCCGCCTATCATCTTGGCCTGGTCGCGCGCGCCCACCTGGTAGAGCTGCACCTTGCAGCGAAGCTGCCCTGCCATGTCCTTCACCAGGTCGCGAAAGTCGACTCGCACATCCGAGCTGAAGTAGATCGTCACCTGCATTCCGTCGAACGAATACTCGGCCTGCAGCGCCTTCATCGGGAGCTCGAAGTAGCGAATGCGCTCGGCACAGAGGCGCATTGCCGCCTTTGCCTTCTCCTTGTTTCGGCTCTCTTGCTCTATGTCGCGGTCCGTCACCATGCGAATGACGGGCTTGAGCGCAGCCTGAAGCTCGTTCTCAGGCATCTCCCTGGGAGCGACGCGAACGGTGCCTATCTCCGGCCCGCGCGTGGTCTCCACGATCACGCGGTCATAGTCCTTCAGAACAAACCTGCCTGGGTCAAACCAGTACGACTTGGCAACCTTCTTGAATGTAACTCCCACCGCGACGGCCATGAGACTCTCCGATCCGACTATTAAACACCGCTCCTCAGGATACGGCAGCGCTCGGCCAAAACGATGGCCCGAATCTGCTCTGCCGCCTGGTGAATGGTGTGGTTTATCACTAGGTAATCATACTCTGACGCATGCGCCATCTCGACGCCGGCCGCATCCAGCCGGCGCTGCATTGCTTCCGGGCTCTCGGAAGCCCGACGCGAAAGCCGCGCCCGAAGCTCATCCTCGGACGGCGGACCAATAAACACAAGTATCGCCTCGGGCATGCTCCGCCGTACCTGAAGCGCGCCCTGAACCTCAATTTTCAGTACTAGGTCGTTGCCCGAATCTAGGCTGGCCGCAACCCGCTCCCCTGGAGTTCCATACAGGTTGCCCGCATACTCGGCATGCTCAAGAAAGCTGCCCTCAGCCACCTTGCCCTCAAACTCGGCACGCGAGAAGAAGAGGTAATCCACGCCATCCCGCTCGGTTGGCCGGGGCTCTCGCGTGGTGGCAGTAAGGCAGCGATCCAGCCTATCGGGCCGGAAGCCTTCCGTGAAGAGCAGGTCGAGCACGCTGTCCTTCCCCACTCCGCTTGGGCCGGAACACACAAAGAGCCGCCCTCGCGCTTGCTGCAGCGCGGCTAGGGAACCGCTCACTGCGCGCTCATCGACCACTGCACACTATCGGACACCCAGGAGTATCTCGGTGGTGAGTTGGTCCAGCTTCTCGTAGCCGTAGCCTTTGCGGCCATAGGCAATTCGGTCCACCTCTAGCGAGCTGATGCGTGCCGCGCCTTCGGACGTGTAGGCGCCGGACGTTAGGCTCCCGTGGCCGTTAAGGTCTGCGGTCAGCCCCTTCAGGATGCCCTGGACCTCCGCGTCGGCATTGAATTTGGCGACCTTCTCCTTCAGAATCAGATAGGTTCGCATGCAGCCGGCGGCGAAGTCCCACACGCCGGCTTCGTCCTCGGTTCGCAATGCGTGCGCATCGAAGTGCCGCATTCCTGTGTAACCGCCATTCTCCAGCATCATCACCAGCAGAAACGCTCCCTTGATGTCCTCCTGCCCAAAGCGGAAATCCTGGTCGTATCTGCCGATTCGCTGGCCGTTGAGATCGATGTGAAACAGCTTGCCGCAGTCCATCGCCTGGGCCACCGCGTGAACGAAGTTGAGGCCCGCCATGGTTTCGTGCGCAACTTCCGGGTTCACGCCCACCATCGAAGGGTCGTCGAGCGTCTCGATGAACGCCAGCGCTGCTCCAACCGTGGCGAGATAGAGGTCTCC
>VFKD01000138.1 GCA_009885735.1 bacterium | reverse complement strand
GGCAGATACCGGTTGCGGAGGACGCCGCTAGCCGCAAAAACGTTGCCGTCCTGGTCCGCGAGGTAGATGGCGCCACGTCCCGCATCCGCAGCCGCAAGTCCTTGAGAGACCGCCTCAATGCGCCAACAGGCCAAAAGCACGCCTGAATTCGAGGGCGAATCGTCGCCGGAGACCGCCACGCTGATCAGCGCTCTGTCTGGAGTGCGATGAATGGTGACTACCTGCGCTCCCGGTGCAACGAAAGAGGGCGTGACACGCTCCGCCAGCCTTCGTGATTCGGTGGTAGGCGCATTGACGCTGTAGACCCGTGCCGCTGAGTTTTTCTGCCTGACCGCCAGAAACTCTAGGTCGGTTTCAAGGTCCGGCCGAAGGGCCGGCCTCGTGTGGTTGTCCTTCGAGTTGGCTGCGAGCAGGGCCGACATGAACCCTTTATCGTTGGCATGCGACCTAAGTGATGTAACGAGGTGTCGGCACTGAGTGTCGAGCAGGTTCGCGGTGAGCTTGGCGATGGCGAAGTTTCGCGCAAGCGCTTGGTCCGTTCGAGCCGCTTTGTCTGCGTCAATGGCAACCCAGGAGTAGGCGACAAGCGGGAGCAGAACTACCGTAACGAAGACGATGGCCGGCAGCGGATCGAACGAATTTCTCCCACGCGATATGCCGCCTGGAGGTGGTGTCAACTGATGATTGAGCATTTGATCGGCATCAGAATGAGAGAGAGGGAACGCTTGCACGACGTACGCCGTACGGTATGCAGCGCTCGCGTTTTTGCCGACAATCTTGCTGGGGAGATAAGTGCAAGATGATAAGTCCAAGGTCCGTGCCTACTCGTTCGACAGACGCGAGCTTCACGGGCAGGTTCGTGGCGCATGAGTCTCTCATCCTCGGTGCTATCTGCCTTGCGGACATGGTCTCCACGGCGTGGCTGCTTCAGCGTGGAGCAGCGGTGGAGGCGAACGCAATTTTGCGCTTCTATGTTGAGCTTGGCATCGGCTGGTTCATTGCCGCCAAGACGCTTCTCTTTGTAGGGCCGATCACAGTGCTCGAGCTCCTGCGCCGGCGCAGGCCGATCTTCATTGCTCGCCTGCTTCAAACCGCCATTGCGGGCTATGTTCTTGTGTATGTGGTAATGGTGGCGCGGGTGAACGCCTAGGCGCCCTCCAGAAAGACATTCCCGATGTTGAAGATTGGCCAGTAGAGCGCCACGAGAACGAAACCAACGATGCCGCCGACGCACAGAATGAGAATCGGCTCGATAATGGTCATGATTCGGCGGATGGTGTACTCCACCTCCTCAATGTAGCCGGCGGATATCTGCCGCAGCACTTCCGGAAGCGTCCCAACCTCCTCGGCAATAGCGATCATTCGCACCACCATCACGGGGAACTGCTCCGTGGCCTCAAGCTCGTCGGAGAGGCGCCTGCCTGTGCTGACGTGTCGAGCAGCGCGGCGAATGCCCTGAGCCATCAGTTCATTTCCTGTGACGTTCGCGGCTGTGTTAAGAGCCTTGAGCAACGGTATGCCGCTGTCCAGCAGCCCTGCGAGGCTACCGGTCATGTTTGCCGAGCCGGTCTTCCGAAAGAGCTGGCCAAAGATGGGCGCCTTGAGCTTCACAGTGTCGATCATCAGTCGTCCTTCGGGCGTCTTGTTGTACCGCTGTAGCGCGACAAACAAGGAGGCTAGGATGAGAAGGACGATCCAGGTATAGGTTCGAATAACGTCCGACAGCCAGACGAGCGACAGCGTGAGGGGAGGCAGGGTTGCGTTCAAATCGTCGTAGATGTCCTTGAAGACAGGGACAATCCAGATTAGCATGGCTGCGACCGTGCCGACTGTCGCGAAGAGGGTGAACACTGGGTAGATAAGCGCGCTGATGAGCTTCTGGCGTACCTCCATCTGCAGCTCTAGCTGGCGCGAAGCTTCAGAAAGTGACTCCGGCAACCGTCCGCCGTCCTCACCGGCTTCCACCAGCATGAGGAGCAGCTCGGGAAACACAGTAGGGTAGGCGCCCATACTGGCTGCCAGGGTCTTGCCTGTACCCACGGAGCGCGACACGTCGGTCAGCACTTCCGCAAGGCCCGGATTGCTGGCCTGGTCCGCGAGCGCCTCCAGGCCGGTTACCAGGGGCATGCCTGCGTTGATCATAGTGCGAAGCTGGCGGCACATCACGATGAGGTCGCCCAGACGTACCTTCTTTCGAAGGCCGCGGCGCGCGCTTCCTTTGCGCTCTGCCACCTCTAGAACATAGAGGCTGCTCTTGCGAAGGTGATGGCGCAGGGCGACTTCATCGCGAAAAGCAAGTGTCTCGCGCACAAGCTCGCCCTCTGTATTACGCGCAGTGTACTGATAGAGCGGCAAAGGCTATCCTCCCTTGGTATGCACGACGCGGCCCATCTCCTCTGGAGAAGTTGCTCCAGAGCGAACAGCGGCGAGGGCGCACGCTGCCAGAGTGGTCATTCCTTCGCGCTCCGCCACCGCCTGAAGCTCCTCCTCGGAGGCGCGGCGCATTATGAGGCGGCGCAACTCTTCGTCCATCGCTAGCACTTCAAACACCCCGAAGCGGCCATGGTAACCTCGGCCATGGCATTGGCGGCAGCCGCGTCCCTTTTTGAATCGGATCTCGGCAGCCTGTTGCGGACAGATGTGCAAGGCTTCCAGCAGTTCGACCGGAGGATGATAGTCGTACTTGCACTTCTGACATACCGCCGCTACGAGGCGCTGCGACACCACGCCAGCGAGCGACTGGGAGATGAGAAAGGGGTCGAGGCCTAGGTTCATTAGGCGGGCGATTGACCCAATGGCGCTGTTTGTGTGAAGAGTAGACAGCATCAGGTGGCCCGTGAGCGAGGCTTGCACCGCCATCTCCGCGGTCTCGGAGTCTCGAATCTCGCCTACTAGGATGACGTCGGGATCTTGTCGGACAAATGTCCGCAGTCCGCTTGCGAAGGTCAGTCCAATCCGATGGTTGACCTGAACCTGGTTGAGGCCCGCCACGTTATACTCGACTGGATCCTCAAGCGTCATGATGTTTCGGGTGTGATCGTTCAGAAGGTTCAGGGCTGAGTAGAGTGTCGTGCTCTTGCCGCTGCCGGTGGGACCCACGACGATTACCATGCCGTAAGGGCTTCGAATGAGGCTCTCGAAGCGCTTGTGCTGGTCCGGCAGGAAGCCTAGTTTACTAAGCGGCACGAGCACCGACGTCTTGTCCAGAATCCTGAGAACCAGCTTCTCGCCAAAGACTGTGGGTACAGACGACACGCGAACGTCGAACGGTCGGCCATGGTTGTCGTAGCGCATCCGGCCGTCTTGGGGCCGGCGGTTCTCGGTGATGTCCATTAGGCACAGCACCTTCAGGCGCGCGAGCATTGCCGGCATTTGGCTGCGAGGAATCTCAGCTTGATCAAGCAGTGTTCCGTCGATCCGGTAGCGCACTCGAAGGTGCTTCTCCTGAGGCTCAAAGTGAATGTCGCTCGCTCGCGACGCAAGCGCACCTTCGATAATTGAATCGACCAGCCGAACGACGGGCGCTTCGCTTGCGGCCGCAAGTTCTGCCCGAGATATTTTCTCCCGATCCACGGCGGTCGGCTCGTGTTCGAGCTCCTGCAGAGCGGCAGTCGTGCGAAATGTTGCGTCAAAGTGGTCGTTAAGAGCACGGAGCAGTTCGGCAGACATTGAGAGATGCGGGATGATGCGCAGGTTCGTCGCCATATGAAGCCGGTCTATGGCGCTCACATCAAGTGGATCGACCATTGCGACGTGAAGAGTTTGCCCAGATGCGCGCAACGGGATTGCCTGCACGCTCCTCACCAGCTCTTCTGGGACGAGGCGGACCGCTTCCGGATCGGGTCGGGTTTCCCGAAGGTCCACGTAGCGAACCTGAAAGTCCACCGCAAGCAGGGGACCGATGACCGCCGCATCGACGAAGCCGAGGTCCACCAATATCTGCCCAACAAAGGCGGACGTGCGGCTCTGTACTTCGAGGGCTTGCTGAAGCTCTGCCTTCGACACGATGCCCATGCCAACGAGCCTCTCGCCGAGGCGGTGTGCTCGTTCGGCGGAGTTTAGGCCCTCAAAGGGCGCCTGCAGTGGTTCGATTGTTCCGGGTAGTGTGCTCATGGTTCAGAAGGGGTCATTCTGCCTGACGCCGATATTGTATAATACTGAGTGTAATGCAATGATTACTTCGACCTCATGCCAACACATGCGCCAACTGCAGTTCCCGGGTGCAGTCCACCAGATGACGCATGCGCAGCCCGACTCATTATGAATTGTACGTGCCTTTCGGTTAACTGTCAAACACAGCGGCCGGCAGCCGAGGACGACACTCTTGAAACTCCAGCGGCTTACGGAGGTTCTCCATTCGATGTTTCGGACGAACCGCGGCCGTACCATAGGGTCGCAGGGTCCATCTGATGGCGCTCGAAGAGTACATTCGACTGTTCATAGACTCTATCATACCGATGGACCGTCACAAAACCGTCTCCAACAGCGTCACTTTAGCGTCACGAGTGAAATATATAACGCATCTGGCGTGAGATTGGTGACACTTTACGGATTTGACGGTTGGTGATAGTGAACATATGGTCACTTGACCCACGCACTGTGTCTTAACGCGGAAACGTCAAGTTTCGGACATTTGAACGATTCAAGCCCAGTCGGAGCACGCAGCATCTTCGTCAAAATTGGCTATAATTACTTACCAACCGCAGCCGCTTCGCGCAGTATTGGGTGGCGGCTGAACCCAGACAAGGATTTCTCATGAACACGAACGACAACTCACTCACGTCGCGACGGCAGTTCCTCGCGACGGCCGGTGGCGTGGCTGCGGCATCGGCGCTGACCGGAATCGTCCTGCCCGCCGCGCATGCGCAGGGCTCCGACCAGATTCAGCTCGCAATCGTGGGCTGCGGCGGACGAGGCGGCGGAGCCGTTGTGCAGGCTCTCAGCACGAAAGGGCCCATTAAGCTCGTTGCAATGGCGGATGCGTTTGAAGACCGACTCAAGTCCAGCTTTGACGGCATCAGCAAGGCCATGCCCGCTCAGGTCGACGTCCCTCAGGATCGCAGATTCATCGGGTACGACGCCTACAAGAAGGCGATGGACTGCCTGAAGCCTGGTGACATTGTCATCCTAACCACTCCGCCCGCATTCAGGTGGGTCCACTTCACGTATGCCATCTCGAAGGGCCTGAACGTCTTCATGGAGAAGCCGATCACATGCGACGGCCCGTCCAGCAGGCGCATGCTCAAGCTTGCCGAGGAGGCCAGCGCAAAGAACCTCAAGTGCGGCGTGGGATTGATGTCGCGGCACCAAAAGCCGCTGCAGGAGCTTCATGCGCGCATTCAGAACGGCGAAATCGGCGACATCATCCTGATGCGCGGCTATCGCATGCATGGGCCGGGAGGCTACTTCGAATCTGGTCCTAAGCCGGACAACATTAGCCACCTCGACTATCAAGTTCGGCGGTTCCATAGCTTTCTGTGGGCAAGTGGTGGCAACTTCAGCGACTTCTACATTCACATCATCGACCATCTGGGCTGGATGAAGAACTCGTGGCCGGTGAAGGCGCAGGCTCTGGGTGGTCGCCACTACAAGCACACGGCCGAGGGTGCGCCCGCAATCGATCAGAACTTCGACAACTACTCCGTGGAGTACACGTTTGCGGACGGGAGCAAGTTCTTCTTCGATGGCCGCTGTATGACGGGCGCCAAGGGCATCTACTCGAGCTACATTCACGGCACCAAGGGCTATGCCATTGCCTCTAGAGCCAATGACTGCGGCGGCCCGTCCGCCATCTATAAGGGCCAGGATGCCAGTCCTGCCAACCTGGTGTGGCAATCAAAGGACACCAGCAATCCGTATCAGAACGAGTGGGACGCACTGGTGAGCGCGATTCGCAACAACAAGCCCTACAACGAAGTGAAGCGGGGCGTGGAGGCGAGCGTGGTGACGAGCATGGGTCGCATGGCTGCCCATACTGGCCAAGAGATCACCTACGATGAGATGCTCAATTGCGAGCACGACTTCGCGCCAAACCTGATGACGCTTACGTCCTCGAGCCCCGCTCCGCTGCAGCCGGATGCGAATGGCCTCTACCCGATCCCGATGCCGGGAAGGCTCACCACGAAGCGGGAGTTCTAGAGCAGCCAGCGGGTGTCCGTTCGTCGTTAGGACGCCTGATGTTGGTTCTGCGTAACGCCGTATCTCCACTTGGCCAAGGACATCTGTCCTTGGCCAAGACCTTGCGTGACATGTCAATTCCCGCAAGCATGCCGGTGCAGCACCACGCGTAACCACGGAACAAACCCCTGAGCAAGAGCGGCAGCCGCCGGCTGCGGGCGCCGAGTGAGTGCCATACTCGCTAGGCGTTAGCACACCCGGCCACAGCCGACCATCGGGGCGTGCTGCAGTTGCTCTGTCGAGCTGCTCGTCGCGGCCAGCCATGGACGCGAGGGGACCGAGTGGTGAGACGGTGAGGGTCGATGTGCAGGTCTACGGCTAGCGAAATGCCATCTTACGCATGCCGGACCGCTTCCGAGTGAATGGGTGTAGGACTAAACCGTCAGCAGGTGACGTGAGTTCCTAGCTCAGCCCGAGGAACTGCCAGCTCCTGGTCGCCGCTGTGAGCGAGGCGGGCATCGGCCTCACAAATTTTGTAGGAATTATGGGTCTTGTGGGACAAATGTGACCTATGAGTCCCATCGGTCCTATCTCCGTCAAACCTCCCACCCAGTTCCCTTTCGCCGACGGCCATACGCTCCTGCCTTTGCATCAATGATGGAGTAGGCGTAAAGACCAATGCCAGCGACTAGCAGGATGACAAGGCTGGCAGAAATAGGCTCCCGACTCTTTGGAAATCCATAGCGAGTCCAGCCCAGAAGGTAGATGCAACTCATCATTGCCGCCAGGATCACGACTCCCGTGGTCGCGCGACCCGTATATATCTGACCTACTCCCGGCATGAGAGCAGAAAGGACTACCGCGAGCCTTGGACTGCGCTGAATGCCCTCATCCCGCAGCATTGCCACGGTGCGATCTTGCAGCAGCGACAGGTGAGCATACTTGCGCTCCGCGGATCCGCGCTTCGGGTCGAGGTCCGCCGCGCGCCTGTAAGCCGCAGCCGCGTCGTCCACTCTGCCAGTTGCCTGCAGAATGTCGCCATAGAGTTCCACGGCTGCTGAGTCTCCGGGAATAAGGTCCACCGCTTGCCTGCAACTTTGCTCGGCCTCGCCAAACTGCCCTCTGCGTCGAGCGATATTTGCCGCCGTCAGCAGCCGGTCGGCTTGTTGGCGCTCTTCGGCAGTCGATTCACGCGGGTCCGGCAGAATAACTGTCGGCTTTGGGACGAAGCTTGGAGCTGGAGGTATGACGAAGTCCATATCTGGAGCCGCAGGTTTCGCCTTGCCCTTCTGTTTTGGAGGAGGTGCATTGCCAACGGTCAGTCTGTGTATTTCATCTCGTGGCACGCCTCGCTTGGCGAGTTCTGCTGCAAGCGCGATTGCCTCTTCTGCGTTTTGACCGGGCAGCGCTACTTGCGGCAGGGCGGGCGAAGGGGCGGGCCATGACTGCGTTGCCTCAGGCGCAGCCAGGTGAGCAACAGGCTGCTGTCTCAGGGAGAGGTCATAGGCGGCTCTCGCAACTGGGTCTGCGAGAACGCGGAAGGCATCCGCGATGAGCTGAAAGCGAACCTCGGAATCGGGTCCTGGCGAGATGCTTGGGTGGTACTTGAGCGCCAAATCTCGGTATTGAGCGCGAATCTGCTCTTCCGTGGCGCGCGGAGCGAGGCCGAGAACCTCGTAGTGGCTTAGGGCTGGGAGAGACGCTGTGCGCTCGCCCGGTCCACCGCTAGGCATGCTGAGGCTCGCCTTGAACTGCGAGCATCGGTTCAACGGGAATTCGAGGCGCTCCTTGCCAGAAAGCTTCGAGCTTGTAGAACTCTCGCTGCTCGGCGTCCATCACATGAACCACCACATCGCCATAGTCGCACAAGACCCAGAGCGCCGAATCATATCCCTCGACGCGGATGCCGCCCATGCCTTGTCCCTTCATGCACTCAACCACAGAGTCGACGATTGTGCGAATGTGAGTGCTGGAGGTTCCTGAGCAGATGAAGAAGTAGTCGGTCATCTGGGTGAGTCCGCTCAAGTGCAGCAACGCCATGTCCAGCGCCTTTTTGTCGTCGGCGGCCTGGACGATGAGGGCGGCCTTCTCTTCAGCGGTCATATTCAGCAAGTTTGCTCCTTGCGCTGCTTAGCGCACGATCTAGTTCTCCGCCGCGACAAGAACGCGACAATGCTCCTTTAGTATGGGCGCGGCTCGGCAGTTTGTCAAGCAGGATCGTGCCTTTGCTCGACGTGCGTTCCTATCAACTTCGCCCTGATTCTCTCACCTCATATCCGTGTCTCTGTTCCTCAAGCGAAGCGGGTGGTTCAAGCCTTCCTCAATCGGTGGACCGCAGCACTTTGCCGGGCCGGACGTTCGTCGGCTTGTCATTCGCTTTGACCGCCACGCCGTTCACCCATACCCAAGGCAGGCCGACAGGGTACTGAATGGGATCTTCGTACGTTCCGGTGTCGGCTACGGTTGTCGGGTCGAACAGAACCATGTCCGCTGCATGTCCCACCGCGAGCGTGCCTCGCCGTTTGAGGCCGAGCCGACCGGCCGGAGCGCCGGTCATCTTGTGGACTGCAGACTCCAGCGATACGGTTCTCTGCTTGCGGCAGTAGTGTCCCAGAACCCTTGGAAACGTGCCGTAGAGACGAGGATGGGTCTTACCGGGAAGGTGCAGGCCATCGCTTCCCACCATCTGCGCGTCGTGGCGCAAAATGGCCTCGACATCGCCCTCTTCGGTGTGAAACGCGATGAAGCAGGCGCGGAGATTCTCTTCCTGCATCACGGCACACAGGAACTCACCCACATCCAGTCCTCTTGCTCTGGCCGCGGCAGACATGTCGAGGCCCTCCAGCGGTCGGTTCGCCGAATGCTCGACACCTATAAGTAGCGTCCGGGTCCAGTCGCGGCCCGAATTCTCAAGGGCGGTGGCGATGCTCGATCGCTCCTCCTGATCGGCGAGCCGCCTTAGGATCGCTTCGGGCCCATCCGCACTGGCCCAGCCGGGTAGAAGAGCTTGAAGCATGGTGGAACCTGCGCCATACGGATACTGGTCGAAAGTGAGGTCCACGCCTGACTGTCGAGCGTGGTCGATGACGGCAAGCACATCGCCAGAGCGCCCGCGATTCACGGGCCCACCTAGCTGCAAGTGGCTAAGCTGCACCGGTACGCCTGCATCACGCGCGATGGAAATTGTCTCCTGAGTTGCTTCCAGGAGCTTATCCGCATAGTCTCGCTGGTGGGTAGAGAAGAATCCTGCTGCCCGAGTTACCGCAACGTTCTCGGCATGGTCGGCATAGCACATCGGGGCGTACCAGAGGCCCGTAGAGAGCCCCCACGCGCCCTGCGAGATTCCCTCCGAGACCAGGCGAACCATCGTCTCGCGCTCCTCGGCGGTTGCTGGACGTGCGGCCATCCCCATTGCGGTCACGCGCACCGCGCCGTGCGGAATGAGGTAGGCGGCATTTGTGCCTACACCTTGCGCTTCATAGATGGCGAGCAGGCCGGCGACGCTGGTCCAGTCGTACCGTACGCCCGTATCGTCCCCGAAAAGCCCGCCGAGCATTTCGCGCTGGGTCTGCATTGCGGATGGGCTGCACGGCGCGAAGCCTAGCCCGCAATTGGTGAAGACCTCTGTGGTAACACCCTGCATCACCTTCGGCAGATGCTCTGGACGCGCAAGCAGAGCGATATCAGCATGCGTGTGAATGTCGATGAACCCTGGCGCAAGTATGTGCCCTGTACCATCAATGGTCTGGATTGCAGCGGCGACAGAATCGATGCGACCCAAAGCTTCGATGACGCCGTTGGACACCCCTACATCGGCTTTGAACCCGGGCGCGCCGGTGCCGTCCACGAGCAGGGCGTTCCGAATGATAAGGTCGAACACTCGATGCGCGCCCCTATACGTCCACGGCGAGCAGCTCAACCTCGAAGAGGAGAGTGGCGTTTGGCGGAATCACCCCTCCAGCGCCGCCCGCGCCATAGGCAAGCTCAGGAGGAATGCGCAGGGTCCGCTTGCCGCCGACCTTCATTGAGGCCACCCCCTCGTCCCAGCCCTTGATCACACGCCCAAGGCCGATGTTGAACTCGAACGGCTGGTCTCGGTCTACCGAGCTGTCGAACTTGCGGCCGTCCTCGAATGTGCCTGTGTAGTGGACCGAGACCTTCTTGCCATGCGTCGGCGAATCGCCCTCGCCGACGACGACATCCTCGTACTCAAGTCCTGTAGACGTTGTTGTCATGTATCTCCTCGATCTGTTTGCAAGTTTGCTACTGAAGTTTGCCGCGTCCCGCGATGCGCCATTCGGTCTCTATCACGTCGTTTCGCACGCCCCACATCGTGTCGTGCATGTTCACACACGCGCACACATGCCATGGAACGATTCGCAGCTTCTCTCCCACCTTGGGCTGAATTGAGGCAAAGCTCAGGTCCAGATGGCCATGCTCCTCGTTCGCCCAGTCAAAGAGTACCGCAGGGTCCTCGATCACCGTGCCATGACGGCTGCCGGAATCACCCTTGTCGCCCGAGAAGGTCTTCGTGCCGCCGTCCACTATCGCGGTCTTCCGGTCCGGCCTGCTAATGACGGTGACCAGGACCGACAGCGCACAACT
>VFKD01000636.1 GCA_009885735.1 bacterium | reverse complement strand
CCACCACCACAGACTGGACCATCATAGGCGACTCGAAGGAGCTCACCATCTATGGCGCGCACCTTGGCCCAGGCTGCTACCCCACTGTGATCGACTACCTCAGCCGAGGACTGCTCAAGACGGACGGCATCGTGACGCACCAACTCCCGCTCGAAGAGTATTCTGCCGGTATCGATCACGTCGTCTCCGGTGCGAACTCTATAAAGGTACTACTTATCCCTTGACTTCGCGGGTATACGACCTCATCGTCGTCGGGGGCGGTCCAGCGGGCGCCTGCGCCGCTGCCGAAGCCGCGTCTCGCGGGATGCGCGTTGCCCTCCTTGAGAAGCAGATTCTCCCTCGGCACAAGACCTGCGGCGGCGGAATGCCGATGGTCATGAGCAGTCTTCTGCGCGACTTCGCACCCGGCGCGGTAGTTGAGGCGAACGTGACGATGATGCGGCACACCTACGACTTCGCGGACCCTGTGCTTGCTCCTATCAATCCGAACTCCTCCGAACCCGAACTCTCGCTCTGGATGGTGCAGCGGCCCCTCTTCGACAATCTGCTCTGCGAGCGCGCCAGCGGGCTTGGAGTGGAGGTACTCGACGGCGTATCGGTGCGGAGTGTTGAGGTCGAGGCGGATCGTGTGGAGGTGCGCGCCGAGCACGCCGGAGGATCCTGGACAGGAACAGCCCGATGCGTCGTGGGGGCAGATGGGGCCAACGGCATCGTTGCGCGGCACGCGGGCCTGCGTCGCAAGCGTGCTATTGCGATCGGCATGGAAGTCGAGCTTCCCCATGCGTGGGGGAGCGCTCACCCTGATGTTCGCCGGGACGTGCTGCACCTGGAATACGGCGCGGTAAATCGCGGCTACGCATGGGTGTTTCCAAAGGCGGACCATCTCAACGTCGGTGCGGGAGTCTTTCGAGGGTATGAGGCGGATGCGTCGAATTCAGGAGTGCGTGAGGAACTGCAGAGAGCAATCCTCAGCTATCTCAAGATGCTTGAAGTGCCCTTCGACCCTTCCGAGATGAAATTCCACGCCCATCCCCTGCCGATCTGGAACGGGCGAGAGCAGCTCTCTACTACGGACGGCACAATCCTGCTGGCTGGCGATGCGGCTGGACTGATCAATCCGTTCTTTGGCGACGGGATACTGCACGCAGTGAAGAGCGGCATCATCGCGGCGGAGTGTGCAGCTGTGAGTACAACACAGCAATACACTCGCAAAATACACGATGAGTTTGCCGCGAACTTCGATGCCGCATTGCGTCTCGCAAAGTTTTTCTACCAGTGGCCCGGACTCTGCTATCGACACGGAGTGCATCGTCCAGGGGCAACCCGTACCGCCACTCGGCTCCTTTGTGGCGATGCCCTCTTCACGAACCTCACGGGCCGCGCGATGCGCCGCCTACGCTCGGCGTTGGCCGGCTCACAACCTTAGCCTCCAGACGTTACACTTTCCGGCTACGGCACCCAATCCGCTACAAAGATGTTCGTCTCGTGCGGCACGATTCCATTGCGGTTTGACGCCCACACGATGCGCTTGCCATCCGGGCTGAACATCGGAAAGCTGTCGAACTCTCCGCCGTAGGTCACCCGCTCAATGCGGCCCCCGTCCAAACCGATCAGATACAACTCAAACTTGCGACCTCGTGGGTCATCCATGTTCGAGGCAAAGATGATCTTCGTACCGTCCTTCGTGAAGAAAGGCGCGAAGTTCGCCTTGCCGTTGCGCGTGACTTGTCGAGCCTCGGAACCGTCGGCCTTCGCTATCCATATCTCCATCTTGGAGGGCCGCACAAGGCCCTGCTTCAGAAGGCTCTGATAGTCCTCTAGCTCCTTCGGCGTGTCGAACCGACTTGCGCGCCAGACGATCATCTGCGAGTCCGGCGAGTAGTAGGCTCCGCCGTCGTAGCCGGGAGTATGGGTAAGCCGCTTGACATCCGACCCTTCCAGATTCATCGAGTAGAGCTCGATGTCGCCGTCTCGGGTGGAAGTGAAGATGATCCGCTTGCCGTTTGGCGCTACAGTTGCCTCGGCGTTGTAGAAGGTCTCCTTGCCGGGTTCCACTGTGACTGAGCTGAGAGGTCGGAGTTTCGTGCCGTCCGCATTTGCCCTATAGATTGTATAGTAGGGATAGATGGGCCAGACGTAGCCTTTTGAGCGGTCCGGCTCCGGAGGAGTGTCTGGGCTGTAGCCGTGCGTAGAGGCGAAGATGATCTCCCTACCGTTCGGCAGCCAGTATGCGCAGGTCGTTCGACCCTTGCCCGTTGAGACCATCCGCTTGTTGTTGCCTGCAGCGTCCATGGTGTAGATCTGATCGGCCTTCATGTCGCCAGACATCGACTGGAAGACGATCTTCTTTCCGTCGAGGCTCCAATAGGCCTCGGCGTTCTGGCCGCCAAACGTGAGCTGCCTCACGTTGCGCAGATGCACCTCGCGCGGTTCGTGCAGAGCCTTGAGAGGCCCTTCCTGCGGCACTGCAAGCAACGGCAGGCAGAACATGCCCACTAACCATCTCATCCTTACTGTCTCCTTTGGCCTGCACATATCAGCGCCTCCCGTGGCACGGACGTCTCGCCCGTGAATCTCTCATGCGCAAGACGCGCGTGCCACGAACGACCAGACCCGGTGGCACGGGCGTCTCGCCAGTGAGAACCCATGCGCGAGACGCGCATGCCACGAGAACTGAGCGTTAGCGCCTCGACTCTGCAAGCGTGGCCGTCAGCACCACAATGGCGCCGTCCCGTTTCACCTCTATCGTCACCACGTCGCCGGGCTTGGCGTCACCCAGGGCGAGCGTATACTCTTCGACATTCTTAATAGTCCTACCGGCAAACTTCACAATAATGTCGCCCTTCTTGAGTCCGGCCTTGTCTGCCGGGCTTCCGGGACGCACGCCCCCAAGAGGAACACCGTCCACATTGCCGCCATATTCGGGAATGCTACCCAAAGAGGCTCGAGCCCGGAGGCGGCCGGGGTCAACCTGAGCGACTTTCACCTCGGTGTACACAGGACGATCTCCAACGTCTACAAGCTTCGCTGCGCACTCCCCCACGAGCTGAACCACCCGCTGGGTGTCCATCGCATTTATCTTCTCTGCGGTGTCGGAGGGCCGATGGTAGTCTGCATGCACCCCGCTGAAAAAGAAGAGCACCGGTACCTTCGCCGCGGAAAACGACATGTGATCGCTTCCGCCAAATCCGCCATCACCGAGCGAGAGGTCGAATTTCGTCTCGGAGTTCGCCTCGGTCACCAGCGCGGGCCAGGACGGTGAAGTGCCCACGCCAATCACGTTCAGCTTGTTGTTCTGCACCCGCCCAATCATGTCCAGATTGATCATCGCCGAAGTGGATGCTATTGGAACCAACGGGTTCTTGACGTAATAGGCGCTTCCTAGCAAGCCCAGCTCTTCCCCGGAGAAGCACATGAAGACAATACTCCGCTTGGGCCGAGTGGTGCGGCTCGTGAAGTGCTCGGCGAGCGCCATCACTCCTGCGGTGCCTGAGGCATTGTCGTCGGCGCCATGATGAATAGCGGGCTTCTTGCTCTCCGCCAGCGAGTGCGAACCGCCCATTCCGAGATGGTCCATGTGCGCGCCGATGACGACAGCCTCGGCCTTTAATGTTGGGTCCGAGCCTTCCAGCAGCCCTGCAATGTTCGCGGTCGTCTTGGTAACCTTGCGTACGTCGGCATGAAGGTAGGCTGCAACTTGAGTGTTGAAAGACCCTGGCCCATCCTTGAGCGACGCCTCAATAACCGCGATGTCCTTTCCCTCGGACTTCAGCCAGGATGCAGCGACAGCACGGCTAATCATTACAACAGGGATGCCTACATCGGCGGGAGCGGTGTCAGAATTGAACCTCGGGACATCGCCCGCGCCAAGCGGCGCGACGATAAGGGCGATTGCACCGGCCTCTCGAGCCGTCATCGCCTTGCGGCGCAGATCCGCGTGCTCGAAGATCGGTGAATGCGGGTCGTTTCCGGGCACGCCCTCCAGCACGAGTACAATCTTTCCTGCCGCATTCACGCCGGCATAGTCATCTCGACCGGCCTCCTTCGAGCGGATGCCGTGTCCAGCGAAGACGACTGCCTCGGAGGCTGGACCGGACGCCGACAGCGTGGACGGCTCGAAGGCTTGCCCCAGCTTGTAGGTGACGATCTTCTTGCCCACTCGCGCCTTCAGGCTGTTCGCGTTGCCCTTGGCGACTCCGGCAAGGAAGGTGAACGGCTGATAATATCCGGAGCCGTCCATCTGTGCCTTCGCATCCATTTGCTTTGAGGTGCCGAGCGGCTTGAGGCCCGCGCGCTTGAAGGCTTCGGCCACATACTTTGCTGCGAGCTCATTGCCCTTCTCGCCGGAGCCTCGTCCCTTGAGGGCATCCGACGCGAGGTAGCTAATGTAGCTGTGGAGCGTCCCCGCACTGATCTGGGCTGGGACGCGAGACGCATGGAGCCCAATGGCAACAACGGCGAGCAGTGCAACCATGCGCAGACGAAGGTGTGTTCTAATCACTTTGCTTCTCCTTACAGATCCCAGGTCCGGAGGCGGGGCAACTCCGCCCTCGCAGTGAGGTCCAGATGGATAGGGGTAACCGAAATGTGCCGCTCCAGCACTGCGTGAACATCCGAGCCCGGATCCGGCGTCTCTTCCTTCAGGCTTCCGCACAACCAATAGTACGCTCGTCCCCACGGATCGGTTCGCTTGTCGATTCGATCCACGTACTGTCTGCGTCCCTGATGCGTCACGCTTACACCC
The DNA here is from genome assembly GCA_009885735.1 of bacterium. Classification (GTDB taxonomy): domain Bacteria; phylum Armatimonadota; class Chthonomonadetes; order Chthonomonadales; family CAJBBX01; genus VFKD01. The sequence continues at coordinate 2,087 of VFKD01000636.1, read as the reverse complement.
ATGGGCGTTCCTGGCGGAACATTCACGTTCAGGAGCGTATACGGAGAGAGGCGATGCTCAAGCACCTGCTTTGCGAGATGTACGGCGAACTCGGCGGATGGACCATATTCATATGGCTCCGAGTCGGTCGCGAGCGAGATGGCGATGGACGGCACCCCCAGGATCGCCCCCTCTATCGCTGCAGAGACTGTTCCGCTATAGGTCACATCCCACCCAAGGTTCGGACCGGAGTTGATGCCTGAAAACACCAGGTCGCAGTCTCCGTGCATCACCACGTCGAGCCCGAGCGACACGCAGTCGGTTGGAGTGCCGCTGCATGCATAGCCGCTCGAGCCATCCGCCAGCGCCTGTTCTTCCAGCCTCACAGGCTTGTGGAGCGTAATAGAGTGGCCGGTTGCGCTCTGCTGCTTTGCAGGCGCCACCACCACGACCTCGGCGATTGCATCAAGTGACTTTTTGAGTGTGAGAAGTCCATCTGCCGAGATGCCGTCGTCGTTCGTGAGGAGAATTCGCATGGTACCGCTATTATACCGGGCAGAGTTCGCCGTACATCAGCCAAGCGCCGCCCTTCGATAGTCCCGCATCGAGATGAGCTGAAGGCCGGCGCCTATCACAAGGATGCTGAACGACACCAGAAACGCATTTCGGGCGCCGAGAGCCTGCATGAGAGGAATAGCGCAGTGCGGCGCGATGGAGCCCCTCAGCCCGAAGAACGTGGAGTGCAGAGCCTGGTACTGTGCAGCCTTTCCAGGCTCGGCAAACATCAATGTGGTGTTCAGATAGGCGATCTCGACGCCCGCCTGTGCGATGCCCCACGACGCTGCAGCAATGTAAAGGAAGCCGACCGACGGCGCGAATGCATAGGTAATAGGCGCAATCAGGTTGATGCTGATGGCGCATAGAACGGTGAGGAGCGGGCCCTTACGATCCAAAAATGGCCCCCACCAGAAGTAGGTGGCTATCGTGGCGATAGAGGTGATATTCTGCATGTTCGCCACCATCGTATTCGTTATCTGGAACCGGTCCACCTGGTGGATGGGATAGAGCGTGGTGGCCATCAGGTTGCCGAAGCCGGACACGAACACAGAGAGCGTGAACCACCGATAGCCTGGGTTACGGACAAGGATTCCGAACGTGTCGCGGAAGAACTCTCGGGTAGAGACCCGGTCGACCGTGTCGGCCGTCTTGATGCGCTTGAGGGGTACTCGGCAGAAGGTGACGGCACTGAGCGCTCCCATCACTCCACCGAAGAGGAAGCTGGTCTGCCAGGGCAGCCCGGCGTCCATCAGGCGGCCCATCACCAGGGCGGTCAGCAACGTCATTCCGCTCACTACCATCCGGACGACGCTCATCAGCCTGCCGCGCTGCCTGTCTGGGTAGATCTCCTTCATGATTGCGGCGTAGGCAGGCGAAGAGATGGAGAATACAAAGGTGGTGAAGCAGACCAGGCCGACGAACTGCGCAGGCGTATGGATTAGCGGGGCAAACATGAACGAGCCCCGAGAGAAGACCCAGGTCCAGAAGATGAACGGCAGCTTGGCTCGGCCATCCATCTGGCGAGCCCAGAACGTAGCGAAAAGATAGCCCAGAGCCGGCGCCGCGGCCATCCAGCCCATTTGCGCGGGCGAAGCGTGAAGGTCCGCCCTCGCGATCCGAAACGCGAACGTCCAGATGCATCCAAAATAGGTGCCGGCGAAAGCCGCCGAGAGCAGGTCCCATTTCCAAGCGACCTGGGTTCTGGGAGAGAGCCCCGCAACGCGCTCGCGGAAGGCGTCGGCTAGATTGGAGAAGAACGTGAACACAGTGGAATCTCGCTGACTTGGGGCAAGCAACTCCTATGCTCTGTTCCAGTCCCGGCGAACTAAGTCCTGCGGCGGGCACAGGTCTACAAGGGAACCAAGCGGCCCATGGTGAAGATACCCAGGTTCGCACGCTGCCCTTCTCGGTCCTGTCATGCTGAGTCATTATCGCAATACGAGCGACTACGCAAGTAATGAGCTCGGATCGGCCAAGTTGAGTGTCGTTCTCAGGTCTCGACATCGGCATGCGGATGCGTTGGTCGTTGACGTTGCGTCCGCAGGCCGCTT
>VFKD01000187.1 GCA_009885735.1 bacterium | reverse complement strand
GCCCCCACCGCCCGTCTAGCTAGAACGGCGTAGGCCGGCCGAAATGTCGGCAGCATCTAAAGAAGAGAGAGCCGCCCTGGTCCACTGAAGAGTGGACTGGGGCGGTTTTCTTTCGTTGGCTCTGTAGGTCGTGTAGGTCGAGTAGGTCGTGCAGGTGCCATAGGTCCCATAGGTCCTATTTATCCTACACGTCGCATATCACCCGTTCTAGGCGTCCACCGCCTACGGTACAATAGGTTTAGAGGCGAGCCAATGTCCTTGCAGGGGAACTTGAGGAGGGGGCTGTGACGAATACGACCTACACCGCCGTGCAAGCCAGTGCGCGGGCAAAAGAGATATACGAGCGCGTCATTCGTGACAAGGTCGAGCCGCAGCACAATGGCAAGTATCTGGTGATGAGCCTTGATAGTGGAGATTATGTGGTAGGAGACGATCATCTCGCGGTCTCTGATCTTGCGGCCGCAAAATTTCCCGATGCGACACGCTTCGGAATCCGCGTTGGCGAGTGGGTGGTCGGCCGCATTGGAGGCCGGCTCAAACCGGTTGGCTCATGATTGTCGGCGAGGTTAGAGCCTCCCGAGAAGCTGTAATACTCGCTCATCTACGTGGTCCGGCGGGAATCGAAGTAGAGGTCGATGCAGTCATCGACACAGGCTTCACCGATAGTTTGACTCTTCCTCCCTCCATCGTCTCGTCCTTGTCGCTCCATTTCGACAGATTCGTGGACATCAGGTTGGCGGACGACAGCATTGTAACAGTCGAAGCGTACGGGGTAACCGTTCTTTGGGACGGCGCGGAGCGCATAGTGGCTGTATATGCCATGGACGGCGGTCCCCTCATCGGCATGTCGCTTCTCTACGGGAACCGCATTACGATCGATGCGGTGGACGGTGGTACGGTAACAATCGAGCGGATTTCCTGACCACCCCCCACTGCTGTATCCTACTCGACCAAGATCGCAATAGAGTACGGAGTCCCGCCCAGGGTCACCGATGGCGGCGACGTTGGCGAGAGTGAGCCGTCGGCGCCAATGGAGAATCCAAACACTTTGCCTCCGTCCTTGTCGACAGAGACAAGGTGCTTGCCGTCGGGCGTGATTGCGACCGTCTGCACCGAGTCCCCTGGAAGTACGTCGGCGCCCAATGCTGTCAGAGCGCCCGTGGCTGGATCTGCGCCGAACCTGCGAATTCGCGACGCGGCCCCGCCGAATGTACCCCCTGCGCCAACGAACGCATACCTGCTGTCCGGCGTGACGGCAATGCTGTGCGTCTCGGCTTGGACGGATTGAGATGTTGGCGACATAAAGTCGAGCTTGCCATCAGGCGTGACAGCAACTCCCTGCGGCGCTGAGCCTGCAGGAACGGTGCTCGGAGTGAGCGCGGTAAGCACGCCTGCAGAATCCACTTGGAACTGCGCGACCGTACCGTTTCCGTTGGTGACGTACGCGAGCGTTCGGAGCAACGCTCCCCCGCCTCCACCCCCTCCGCATCCGGTCCCAGCAAGAGATACGGCGCCGATGTACAGAGTGCAGGCTGTTGCAGCAATGAGTGCGGAGAGTGACCTGCCGCCCGGTCTATGCTGTCGCATTGTGGTCTCCTTTCCATCTTTCACACACCAAGGTTTCGCTAGGGTTCTCTGTCGTGCTCAGGTCTCCTGCTTCCGGCGGCACACATGGGCGCGAGCGCCTCGTTTCCCGCGACGGATACCGATTGACACGCTCCCTCTCACGGTCTATAATGACGAGCTACGCTGGGCGATGCTCTACGCATCGTCGCGGTCTGCTTCGGCGTGCCCATGGAGGACAGGTCAGTCTTGAAGAACGTACATACAAAGCTTATGCTTCTCATAGCGGTGCTGATTGCCGGGTCGATCTGGACCGTGGCGGCAAAGAAGACACGCCTGGGTCTAGACATCAAGGGCGGAATGCGCGTCGTCCTGCGCGCCAAGAAAGAAGAGCTTCCGAAGGGCAAGGTTTGGGCCACCGAGAATCTGGAAACCCTGGCGAGCATCCTGCGCAAGCGCGTGGACTCTTTGGGTGTCGCAGAGCCGATCATCTACACGCGGCCTGACGCCGACCAGATCATTGTGGAGCTGCCGGGCCTGACCAACAAGGAGCAGGCTCGTGAGTCGGTTCAGACGACCGCGAAGCTCGAGTTCCGTTATGTCAAAGAGCTTGAAGGTACTTGGCGTGTAGAGGACGAGAAGATTGACGGCAAGGACACGGGCTACCAGAAGATTCTGGGCGCCGACGGCAAGCCGGTGTCCGTTGAGGAGCTAAATGACAAGGTCTTCAGTAACGAACAGACGCTCGTTGTGGGCGGCGAAGAACTGCTTCCGAACTCTTACGCCGAGCTGAGAAACGACGGAATGGCAATCCATTTCGAGTTCCAGGGCAAGAGCGCGCAAATATTCGAGGATTTCACGCGAAGCCACATCGACAAGCCCCTGGCAGTGTTCCTAGACAAGAAGCTCATCTCCGCCCCAAACATCAACAGCGTTATTCCCGGCAAAGGCGAGATTTCGGGCAATTTCACGCCGGATCAGGCCAAGACGCTCGCGAGCCAGCTCAATGCGGGTGCGCTCCCGGTGGGCCTTGAGTGGATGTCGGACTATAGCGTGGAGGCCACGCTCGGCGAGCAGGCTGTGAAACAGACCCTGTTGGCCGGCATTGTCGGCCTCGTCGTGGTCCTCATCTTCATGGTGGTCTACTACCGCGGTCCCGGCCTGCTTGCGGACCTTGCTCTGGTTCTGTACACACTTTTCACCTTCGCACTCTTTAAGCTTATACCAGTCACGCTTACGGTTCCCGGTATTGCCGGCTTCATCCTCTCAATCGGCATGGCGGTAGATGCCAACATTCTCATCTTCGAGAGAATGAAAGAGGAGAGAGCCTCGGGCAAGTCGCTTCGAGCTTCCATTGAGGCGGGCTTCAAGCGCGCCTTCACAGCCATCTTCGATAGTAATGTCTGCACTCTCATTACCTGCGCCATCCTTTACCAATACGGCACAGGTCCGGTTCGAGGGTTCGCGCTCACGCTCGCTGTCGGAGTCGCGGTCTCCATGTTCACCGCCATCACGTGCTCGCGCTCGTTCCTTCTGCTCTTCGCAGGCACCAAGATGGGCCAGAACGAGAGAATCTACCCACACGGGCGCGGCCTGCACCCCACGCTCAACGTCACGAAGCGCATGGCATTCTGGTTCGCCGTGTCCGGACTGATTGTGGTTCCGGGGCTCATCGCGATAGGCGCGGGCGGAATCAAGACTAGCATTGAGTTCACGGGTGGCACAGAAGTGGGCTTGGTGTTCCAGCAGAAGCCATCCGTTGCGGATATCACCAGCGTGCTGCAGGCCAACGGGCACGAGGAATCGCGAGTACTGCTCGCACAGGACAATCGCGCCATCGTGACAACGAAGCGGATGTCGCCTGAGCAGCAAACGGCGCTGGCAGCAGCGTTCACCGCACGGGGCGGCAGAGTCGAGGCCTCGCAAACGGTGAGCGCGGCGATCAGCAGAGAACTTACGATGAACGCTTTTCTGGCGGTAATCTACGCTTCGGTTATCATCGTTCTGTACCTTGCGATCAGGTTCTCCGTGCCAAACTTCAAGGAGGGCTTGAAGTTCGGAATCTGTGCGGTTGCCGCTCTGCTCCACGACGTTCTGGTACTGCTGGGAGTGTTTGCTATCTTCGGGTACTTTATGAACTGGCAGATCGACAGCCTCTTCGTCACCGCCATGCTCACCGTGATTGGATTCTCGGTACACGACACCATTATCATCTTTGATCGCATACGCGAGAACCTCAAGCTGAAGGCGAAGGGCGAGACGTTTGCGGAGGTGACGGACCGAAGCATCGAGCAGACGTTTGCGCGCTCGATCAACACGTCGGGCACGGTGGTTGTGACGCTGCTTGCTCTGCTTATCTTCGGCGGCCCGGTCATCAAGTTGTTTGTGACCGCACTGCTCATCGGTATCGTCAGTGGAACCTACTCATCCATCTTCAATGCGAGCCCGCTGTTGGTGCTCTGGAAGCGGCGATCGGGTGACAAGGCGATGCCTGCGCCCGCGGGCCCGACAGCAGGATCTGCCCGGGCAATCCCGCGAGCATTTGAGCCGGCAACTCGTCCCAGGCCGTCGGCAGCTCCGGTTCGAGCTGCAGCAAAGCCCGCGATTCCGGTGGAGCACCTGCCTTCCGCGGATGGCGACAAAGACGCGGGCACATCGGTTAAGTCCAAGAAGCGCAAACGCCGATTGTAGCTGTACGGTGCTTCGCCTAGCGGTAGTGATGGACGTATGCAGCCTGTGGAGTGGCACCCCCGTGTGTCCGCTCCGCAGGCTGTCTAGCAACGCCCCGATACAGCAGAGCGAAGAGCACTGCAGAAAGCGGATAGTGATCTTGTGAAACCTCAAGCGAATGTAGAGACCCAGGTGCAGGCGAAGCCATCTCGCATGCCGATGATTCGCACTGGCGCGCTGATTTTGGTTGTCATCTTGGTCACGCTTGCCTGCGCGTACAACAGCCAGTCGGTACAAGTGTGGCCTATTGGCACTCTTCCCCTCTTCGTCATTATTCTTCTGGTGTTTGCCCTGGGAATTGGGATGGGCTTTCTCCTTCACAGCGCCATTGGCGGGCGCAAACGGCCAGTGAGCTAGAGCAAGATGGCAGCAGCCTCTGCGCCAACCAACATGCGTCGGCGCGCCAAGCGCTGGCGAATGCTTTCGCGTGACCAAGCGGACGTTTCCAGTCTGGCGGCCGAGCTTGGTTTGTCGCAGCTTGCAGCCAAGCTGCTCGTGCAGCGTGGGCTCTCGGATCCCGCAGCCGCGTCCGAATTCCTCAATCCCACGTTCGACCGCCTCTCGGACCCGTTCCTGCTGCCGGACGCCGAGGCCGCCGCTGAACGGATCAAGCAGGCTCTCGCGGCGAAAGAGCGCATACGAGTTCACGGGGACTACGACGGCGACGGGGTCTCCAGCGCCGCGCTCTGGACCCGGCTGATAGAGAAACTTGGCGGAGATGTGTCGGTGCACGTGCCGCATCGCAAGCACGACGGCTACGACATGCGCAGCAAGTTCGTGGCGCAGGCCGCTACGGACGGCGTCAAGCTGATTATCACCACGGACTGCGGGATTCAGCGTCTCGACGAGGTGGAGGAGGCACGGGCCGCGGGCATCGACGTGATCATTACGGACCACCATGAGCCGGGGGCGACGCTGCCGAAGGCGGTCGCGGTGGTGAATCCTCACCGGGCTGACTCGAGGTATCCGTTTCCGGATCTCGCAGGCGTGGGAGTGGCCTTTCGCATGGGCGAGGCGCTGGTTCGGCACCTCGGAATGGGCGTGGACGGCTATCGCAGGGCGTATTGCGATCTGGCGGCCATCGGCACGGTGACCGACGTGATGCCTCTGCTGGGCGAGAATCGAATTATGGTGAAGCATGGGCTGGAGGCGCTCACCGCCACGCGAAAGCCAGGACTTCGGGCGCTGATGCAGAAGGCAAAGCTGCTGGAGAGGCCGCTCACTTCCCATGGAATAGGGTATGGAATTGGTCCCCGGCTGAATGCAATTGGCCGAGTGGATGATGCCAAACTTGCGCTGGACCTCCTGCTCACTCGTGACCAAGCCGAGGGCGATGAGCTTGCGGGCAAGCTTGAGAGAGCGAACTTTGACCGGCGGCAGGAGGAGCTTCGAATCTTCACCGAGGCCACGCAGCTTGCCTCAGGACTAGACATGGAGGAGACGGGCTGCCTGGTGCTGGCCGGAACAGGCTGGCATGCCGGGGTAATTGGAATTGTGGCGAGCCGCATGGTGGAGCGGTTCTGCCGGCCAGCGGTGATGATCGCCCTCGACGAGGAGACGGGCCGCGGGCGCGGTTCAGCTCGGAGCATTCGCGCATTCGACCTCTATGCGGCGGTTCACGCCTCCGGCCACCACCTCATTGAGTTTGGCGGACATGCGCATGCTGCGGGATTCGCGATTGCCCAGGACCAGATAGGCGCGTTCCGCGAGGCGATGAACACTCGCGCGATGGCGGAGCTCACCCAGGACGACTTCGTGCCGGAGATCTGCATCGACAGCGAGATAGGCTTCGAGGAGCTGACCGTGGAGCTGGTGAGCGACCTCGACCGGCTCGAGCCGTGGGGCCACAGCAACTCCGAGCCAATCTTGGTGACAACGGGTTTGCGAGTGGCCGAGATCAAGCGGATTGGCAAGGAAGCCAATCATCTCAAAATGCGGATGCACACTCGGAATGCGGAGCCGGTGGATGCGCTGATGTGGAACTCGGCGGAGTTGGCGGATCACATTCAGCCAGGAGCGCTTATGGACGTTTGCTACAAGCCGCAGATCAACCTGTTCAACGGCAGAACCAGCGTGCAGATGATGATCGTTGACATGAAGGCTTCGGAGCAGTGAGTGTGGATTGCTTTTAGAGTCCATCGTCCACCGGCAAGCGTGATAGGGAGGCGCCGCATGCGGCGCACTGAGAAGACGCATGAGCGAAGAAACTCGAACACAATCTGACGAGGACATTCAAGCAGCCTTCCAAGCTGTTGAGGCGGCGGCGAGCGCCTACCTTCGGCCCGAGTGCTGCGTTCGCCTTCGCGAGGCGTTCGAATTCGCCCACGAGCGCCACAGGGGGCAGCCGCGCGTCTCCGGCGAGGCCTACATCACCCACCCCCTAGCCGTCACCCAGATCCTTGCCGAGCTCGAGATGGATGAGCCCACCCTGCTGGCAGGCCTGCTCCACGATGTGGTGGAGGACACCCCTACGTCGCGCGACGAGTTGGAGCAGCGATTTGGAGCAGAGGTTGCCGCGCTCGTGGACGGCGTCACCAAGCTCGAGAAGGCTGGCCTAGAGGACCTGGGAAGCAGGGAGGCTAGCAGCCCAGAGGACGAAGAGCGCGCCAAGAAGCGCGAGCAGATGCTGAAGAGCGCTGCCAACCTGCGCAAGATCTTCTTAGCGATGGCGCAAGACCTTCGCGTGATGGTCATAAAGCTGGCAGACCGCCTGCACAACCTGCGGAACATGGGATGCATGCCGGAGGCGAAGCGTAAGCGCATTGGCGAGGAGACCCTGCAGATCTATGCGCCCCTTGCTCATCGCCTAGGCATTTGGCAGATGAAGTGGGAGCTCGAGGACCTTGGGTTCAAGTATTCGGAGCCTGAGAAGTTTGCGGAGGTGAGCGCGGCGGTTGCCCAGACTCGCGATGAGCGGCAGGGAGAGGTGGAGGAGGCCAGCCGAATTCTGGGCGACCGGCTGCGTGCGGAGGGGATCGAGGCGCAGATAAAGGGCCGCCCGAAGCACCTATACAGCATTCGGCAGAAGATGCTGAGCCAAGAGCTGGACTTCGCGGAGATATACGACCTCGTGGCTCTGCGCGTGATTGTCCACACCCGGCCCGAGTGCTACCACGCCCTTGGCGTGGTGAGCGCCGTCTGGCCGCCCATTCCAGGGCTCTATGGCGACTATATTGCTCGCAGCAAGAGCAACATGTACCAGTCGCTGCACATCAAGGTCATCGGCCCACGCGGCAAGCCGCTCGAGATTCAGATCAGAACTTGGGAGATGCACCGCACCGCCGAGTTCGGAGTTGCAGCGCATTGGGCCTACAAGGAGAAGGGCGAGGGCGGGAAGGCAGTTGATCAGTTTGAACGCAAGCTCTCTCGGCTGCGCCAGGAGATATTCGACCTCCAGGAGGGCAAGGACTCCGGAGACTTCATGCGCGCAATCACGACCGACCTGTTTGCCGACCAGGTCTTCGTTTTCACTCCTCGGGGAGAGGTGATCGACCTTCCCTCCGGCGCCACTCCGGTCGACTTCGCCTATCGTATCCACTCGGACGTTGGCAACAAGGCGGTGGGCGCGCGAGTCAATACCAAGATGGTTCCCCTGGCCTATCAGTTTCGAAACGGCGATGTGGCGGAGATCATCACCCGGTCGAACGCGGCGCCTAGCCGAGACTGGCTGGCCCTCTGCAAGACGAACCACGCCAAAACAAAGATCAAGGCCTACTTCAAACGCCTCATGCACGACGAGAATGTTGTGCTTGGCCGGGACATGCTGAAGCGAGAGCTGGAGCGGCTCGGGCTCGACACCCACGGCCTGCTGAAGGAGGATGCGCTCGCGGCAGTCGCCATCCACTTCAACGTACCCAATGACATAGAGCTGCTGGCCGCAGTGGGCTATGGAACCGTGGCGGCAGGAGCGGTGATCAACCGGCTGCATCCGACGGAGCTGAAGCCGAAGGGGCTGGTGGTGGGCCGCGGCAGATCCGACGACACCAAGCTCCGCGTGATTGCCGGAGACGTGGACAACGTGATGTTTCGCCGGTCCCGATGCTGCCTGCCTATCCCAGGCGATGAGGTCCTGGGATACGTGACGCGCGGGCGCGGAATGGCGCTTCATCGCACGGAGTGCCTGAACATCAAGCACTATCTGCAGACCGAGCCAGAGCGCATTACCCGCGTGGAATATGCGGGGAGCGAGGGGCAGGTCTATCTGGTAAATGTGATTGTTGAGTGCGTGGACCGCACCATGCTGCTGGCGGACGTGGGCCAAGTGCATGGCGAGCTGAAGATGAACATCACAGCCATCAAGACTCAGTCGCACCGAGACGGAACGGCAACTCTCAGTATCGCTGTGGAAGTGCGGGATGTGCAGCACCTCAATCGACTCTTCCTTGCGATGCGGAGGCTGCCGGATGTCATCAACATTGAGCGTGCGCTCGGAGGCCGCGAAAAGTAAGGGAGCGAACCGAATGGTCCGCTCCCTCTCTATCTGTGCGTCCTGCCGTCGGCAGACTCTACTGGTCGTTGTCCAGCGGATTGCAGATGAACTTGAGGAAGCCGTTCTGCTCGATCACCAGATACTTCGCATGACCGTCGAAGAAGACACCCGGCGTGCCGCCAAGCTGACCGCCTCCGATTACGCCGCCGTCCGAAACACCCTGATGTGTGCCGAACGAGTTGCAGACAGCAACGAAGTCACTCGCTGGCGTGTTTATACTGGCCTGAGTTGCGCCGCAGGCGGTCCAGCCCACCGAGGTCGTTGCGGTTGGGTTGCAGGATAGAGCCGGGCCCGCAAGGCCGTAGATCACAATGGCGAGTTCCGCAGCGCCAACTCCGTTTACCGGCACGTTGCTGCGAGCGCCGGGCAAGCAATAGCAGCGATAGAGGTACGATCCGCCTCCGCCGCTAACGACCAGGTTGTCTGCTGCTCGCTTCACGCGGCTCAGCAGCGTCGGGCAGTCGAACATCTGGTCGTTCTTGGTATACGGATGGATCACCTCCACCAGGTGCGGGGAGCGTGCGCCCGAGCCGTTCCAGTTGTGCGCCTGACCGCGCGGAATTCGGTCTGCCTCTTGGTTTGCCACCGGGAACGTCTCATCATAGTCCTGAGCGTACATCATCAACCCAAGCCCTACCTGCTTGAGATTCGAGATACAGGTAGTCTTGCGAGCTTGCTCGCGTGCGCGGGCAAAGACTGGGAATAAGATAGCCGCTAATATAGCGATTATCGCAATAACAACGAGCAACTCAATGAGCGTGAAGCCGCTCCGCTTCAAACGACGGTTTCTTGACACGTATCCATTCCTCCAAAGATTGGTTCGACCGGCCGGGCGCTCGTGGGCTCGCCTCTTGGTCATTTGTACATTCGCGGGCTAAAGCCATAATAAGGCGTTCCTACCTGTCTGTCAAGTTGTATTTCGGAGTTCACTATGCGAGCCGTGATTCAGAGGGTGCAGAAGGCGTCCGTTCTGGTCGGAAACCGAACCGTCGGTGCCATTGGTCCGGGCATGCTGGTGCTCGTGGGCGTTGGCTCGGCCGACACCCTGGAGGATGCGCGCTACATTGCCGACAAGATTGTCAACCTCAGGGTGTTCGAGGACATGAACGCCAAGATGAATCTCGACATTCGAGAGGTCGGTGGAGAGGTTCTGCTGGTCTCACAGTTCACTCTGTACGGAGACGCACGCAAGGGCAGGAGGCCAAGTTACTCCACTGCAGCGGCTCCAGAACTCGCACAACCACTGTTTGAAACCGTGGTGGAACGAGTTCGGTCTTCAGTGGCGACAGTGAAGACTGGTGAGTTTGGCGCGCACATGATGGTACAACTGGTTAACGACGGTCCTGTTACGCTGCTGCTTGACAGCTCTAGGGTGTTCTGACTATTATTGGGGAGTAGGTTCTTCGACTGCAGATCAATACGGTCCTTCGTTCCTGCTTAGGGCATGCAGGAATGACGCGGCTCGATACGGCTGAGCCGCGCTCAGGATGAGCGGGTTGGCAGGCTCAGGATGAGCGGCGGGTTGCGATTGTGGGCGTAGGGTACGGGGCTTGCCCCGCCCGTGGACCGTCAAGTGTGGGAATGTGCATGTGAAGCGGACCGCGATGTAGGGGCGGCCCTTGTGGCCGCCCTGGCAAGCATGGTCGCGAAGTTTCACCAAAGGTAATGTCATTGCAGAGCGCGGAAGAGACGACTACGAGGCCGACTGCGCGGAGGACCACCGCGTCGTCTCGTGTGCGCCGGTCTCCCGCCGAGGTTGCGGGCCGTCGCGCCGTCCCCTGTTTCAACAAGGGAGAGCTCTATCGCAAGACGGGCCAGTTGCGCTCCGCGCTCGAGGAGTATGGCAAGGCAGTCGAGTTCTGCCCCTCGAACCCCTTCTATCGGTTCCGGTTGGGAGATGCGCTGGCAGCAAACGGCCTGCCAGACATGGCCATCGCACAGCTTGAGTCCGCCCGGGATCTCGATCCGGAAAACAGCTTCTACCACTTCTGGCTGGGCGACCTTTATGGAAATGCGGGCCGCCTCCGAGAGGCAGCCGAGGCGATGCAGCACGCCATCCACCTCGCTCCGGTGGACGACTACTACAACCTCCGACTTGGACTTCTCGCCCTACGGATGGGATTCACCCAAGACGCAGCCTCTGCGTTTCGTCAGGCTGCGGTGCTCGCTCCCGAGAATGCGGTCTATCACTATCTGCTGGGTGACGCCTATGTCCGCCTTGGCGCCGACCGTCAGGCGCTTGCCCACTACCGAAGAGCAGGCAGGCTCGGCGCGTATGACAGCGCCTATGTGGAGAGAATTCGCCGCCTAGCCCTTGTAGAGAAGTAGCGACAGGAGGCCCATAACACCATGCCGTCAATCTCGCCCGAGCACCTGATACTTCAGACGCGCCGCTTGCTTACTGCCATCCACGAGGGCGATCTGGAGACCTATCAGGCCCTGTGTACAGATGATCTCACGTGCTTCGAGACCGACGTTGCGCCGTACCGCATTGAGGGAGTGGAATTTCACACCGAGTTGATCGCTGCGGTGCGGGAAGGGAACGGCTTCGCCGATCTGGTGAGGTTTGATCTTCTCAACCCTGTGGTGCAGCTCTACGAGGGCTGCGGCGTGGTGACCTACACTCGCCTCATGACTTTCTGCTCTTCAGGGCAGCCCACGTTTCGTGCCTTCAACGAGACCCGCGTGTTCGTGCCTCAGGAGACAGGCTGGAAGATGGCGCACTTTCACCGGTCAGGTGCGCCGACGTAGATAGGCAATGGCGACCGGGGACCGACGACGGGGGACGGCAAGGTCAAGGGCGATTTCACGCGAAGGCGCGAAGCCGCGAAGAAGGTCAAGGGCGTTCTCCCGCAGAGACGAAGAGGCGCTGAGAACGGCAACGGCTGTGTTCGTGTGACGCCCGTGCTTAGGGTGTGGGGCTTGCTCCGCCCGCCCACCATGAGTGCTCGAAAGACCCCCGTGCGTAGGGCGTGGGGATTGCCCCACCCGTCTCCCATCCTCCCCTAAAGGCCGAGAGTTGCCTCCTCCACGAGCACGCTTGGGTCGTCATTCGCGGCGCTGTTGACGCGCGAAGAGATCGGCCACGCAGACATCTCCTCGGCGGGGTACGGCCTAAGCAGATCAACCGCCGGCGCTAGAAGCCATCTCTCGGCATTCACGGAGTCCAAGATGACCGGCATGCGGTTGTGGATGGTCGCCGTCAGCTCGTTCGGCTCTGTTGTAATAATGGCGCAGGTCTCCAGAAAGCCCTCCACCCCCTCCCACTGCTCCCAGATTCCGGCCATGGCAAACGGCTCGCCCGACGCCAACCCAACGCGGTAGGGCTGCTTCCTGCCTCCCGATGCTTTCCACTCGTAGAAACCGTCCGCGGGGATAAGGCACCTTCGCGCCCGGAATGCAGATCGGAAAGACGGCTTTTCTGCAACAGTCTCTGCCCGGGCATTGATGAGCCGCGACCCCATCGCCGGTTCCTTGCTCCATGCCGGAACCAACCCCCACTGGAACACCGCGGCCTCGCGATTGCCTCTCACGAGCCGAAATCCGAGCACCGGCTGGGACGGGGCGACGTTGTAGCGCGGCGGCAGTTCCCAAGGTATCTGCACCTGGAACTGACGTGCAAGCTCGGAGGAGGCTGTGGCTAGGTAGTAGCGACCGCACATGAGACATGCTCTCCATGGTGTGAAGCGTGTACGTACCGTCGGACTGAAGTCCGCGGCTGCGATTGCAAAGTCCGCCTGCGCGGACTCGCTCAATGTAAACTTCGTCTCACATTGAACCCAATCCTGTTTGCCGACACCGTGGAGGCCGATGTACGTCTTCAATAGTGTATTATGGTGGGAGACAGTGGATTCATCGGGATTCCCGTGTAATGAGGCAGCCAGGATGTGGGGAGAGTTCGAGCGAGGAATGGACGAGAAGGGGCGCATCGTGCTCCCTCCAGAGCTTCGTTTGGGCCTTGGAGCGGAAGTCACGCTCACTCGCGCCCCGGATGGCGCCGTATTGGCCCTGCCCGCGAACGGGTGGAGCGCAATTGAGGCAAGATTGCAGGGCGTGAGTCCATTGGATGGCGCAGCGCTTTTGCGGCGGATGCTGAGCGCGAGGCACGATGTTCGGCCTGATGCGCTGGGCCGGCTGATTGTCCCAAGGTTCCTGCGCGAGTGGGCCGGTCTCTCGACTGACAATGGAGTGGTTCTGCTCGGCCTTGGAGAGCATGTGGAGATCTGGAGCCGCGCGCGCTGGCACGACTTTGCGGCGCAGTTCACCGCCGAGAATGTTCGCATTGCGGCGAAGGCCGTGGGCCTCGACACGATGTTTGGGATATAGGGAGGAAGCAGATGGCGCTGAGACTAGAGATTGCGGGGCCAATAGCGCAAAAACGCATTCGGGTTGGGCGCAAGCGAACGGAAATAGGCGTTACGGCACCTCTTCTTCTGATCGATTCCGTTCCGAACCGCGGTGCGCTCTGTAGCGACCTGGCCGCGCTTTACGCTCAATATGAGTCAGACATGCAGTGTGCTGCGGAGCTGGAGCGCGAGTACGAGGAGCGAATTGTTGCCGCCCAAGCGGCGCAGCGGGAGGCGGACAATCGGATGCAGGCCATTCGGCTGCTGCTTGATCTCGAATTTCCCGGATGGGACGAAGGGAGCCGCGATCGCAGTGCGTAGGGTTGCGGGGCGTGCCCCGCCCGCGATATCTGCCGGGCTTCCTCGCGCGAAGAACGGCAACGGCTTTCTCACGCGAAGGCGCGAAGCCGCGAAGAAGGTCAAGGGCGGGGCGTTCTCGCGCGGAGACGCAATGGCGCAAAAGGTGGCAATACCTGAGCAGTATCCGTTCGTCCTGAGCCCGGCTCAGCCGTATCGAGCCGGTGTCGAAGGACGCGCAACCAGTGTCCCGGGACATACGGCCTCGCGCCCTTCGACTGCTCGACGATACGGCTGTCGAGCGCTCAGGACGAACGGGGAGCTAACGGACCACCCTTGCAGCGCGGGCGTCCCGCCCGCCACGGCGCCGGGATATATCTGCGTAGGGCTGCGGGGCTTGCCCCGCCCTCCTAATGCTTTCTGCAACGCTCGACTCAGCGCACTCAACGACCCTGTCGCTCCGCGCAGGTGTCCGCGAACATCCTTGCAAGAAAGGCCTTGCTTATTTACCAGTAACATGATATAGTTCACTTGTGCGCTGGGGGTCCTGCGCTACACGCCGCAAAGGAGCAATAAATGTCTTCACGACCTGTTTTCTGCTCTCTCTCTCTCTCTCTCTCTCTCTCTGCGTAGCCGCGCCTAGCTCCGCGCAGCCGCCACCTCCACCACCGCCGACGACTTTCACAATAACGCTGGGATGGCTTGAGCCGTTTCTGGGAGCGAACATCATCGGCGGAACGAAGTTCCCGTGGCTCGACCGCTTCGGGACCATGGTCCAGACCCTCCGGCAAAGCTTCACCGTCAACGCATATCCCCTTGTGGACGCCACGAGCATCACGGTGAAGATCAACGGCAAGACGGCAACTGTGATTCACGACCCGGCATATCCAGCATCGGCGATAAACCGGGGTAGGTGGCAGTATCTGAATTCAGCGGACCCTGTCGTGGTCCCCGACATTGCGGCGAGATTCACATTCACGACCAGCGTCAGCAAGCCTGGGTGTACGATTACCTTTACCGTACCCGGCTCCGAGACGGGAATGCTGAATGTGCTGAAGGTGGTGCCGGGTGTCATTGTGAACCCCGACAACGACTTCGTTAACGTGGGTCAAGACCTTGTTTACAATTCAAGCCCTCCCAGATTGGCTGGCCACCCATTGGCGACGAGTAACAATCCGACGCGGGTTATCCGAAATGCCTTTGACGTACGGGGTCCTTCTGAGACAGGCGGCGACTTCACTGGAATCACCGTTGGCATCATCCAGACCTATTGCGAGGAATCTACGTTCGCGCACAAGGCATATACCGAGGACTCAGCGCCTTTTAGGGGCGGGACGAGGATTAGCTACCCGAAAACTCCTCTTCCCTGGTGGGATGGGGACATTTCACTCCCACTGTACTACGACCTCGCATCGAGGAAAATCTGGAACACTTGGACCGGTACAATGTCATCCAGCGGTGGTATCTGGACGTGGACCGCGCCCGAACTAGAGGTAGAAGACACGCCCAGCACGGGCCTTAGCCCTCAGCAAGACCCCATCCCAACCTTTAGCTGGGGCTTCCCTCTAAACGGCCTCCGATACATGCATTGGGCAACCTCGCCGACAAGGATTGACATCATCGAAGACATGCTGTGTGCTACCAGCCAACATGTGCCACACGTGTATGTGCCGATCAAGGGCTATTCCCTCTGGTCTGTCAATTTCTTTGGCGTTTGGGATCCGTCAGCCTCCGTGTGGTACGGAGGTTCAGTTATGAGAGCCGACTTTCTTTCGGCAAGGCCGCCGGTCACCGATGTATCCCGAGGTCCAGCGATTGATAAGTTTGGTTACTGGTTCACCATACCCTAGCGCTTGCGTCAAGGAGAGATACGATGCGCATTACACGAAAGCTCGAATGGACCCTCGCGACCCTATTCTTGGCTGGGACAGCAGTGTGGTTCGCGAGCGTGATAGGCACGCGTCCAGTAGATGCGGCGCTGCGGCAGGCGCTTCCCAGGGTTAAGCCTCGCACGCTTGACAGCGCTGCGTATCTGTTGAGCCGAGCACTGAGCCCCATACGAGATACCACAAGGACAGTCATCGCGCGGGTAATTTCGGTCAAGCCGTACACCGGCGCTGCCGCGGAACGTATTCGCAAAGAAAGGCAACGCAGTACCTCCACAGAGCCGCCCCCGGTGAGCGGCGTGACCCTTCAAGTGATAGAGGTACTGGACGGGGCGAAAGCGCCATCGACGATCGAGGTGGACAATGAGGCGTGGATGACTCGGCGGAGGCCGGTGACCCCGCAGACTTGGAGACGGCAAGTTGGAGAAGTCCTGCTTCTCCAGTACGATACGGCGGGCCTATCATCCCATCCCTTTGCCGTTTGTGACCAGATTGTCGGACCAAACGATGAACTGTTGGTCGAGTTTCGCAGGAACTACGCATGGCGCAAGCGCCCTGACCCCGTGTCCGCGTGCCGGGAGGCGCGCGTGTTGGCAGCGAACACTCAGGCGAGCGCGCTTGCGCGTATCGGCGCTCTGGGCACGCTTGCGGTCGTCGCCCTCAGACAGGCCAAGCAGCGGGACGGTGAATCGCTGCTCGTGACCCTCCAGGAGACGATCACAGATATCCTGTCGCGAGCAGACTCGCCGGTGGAGTTGGCTCGGCACGCAGTGGGGGCTTCACGCATTGATGCAAGCCTCGATATGACCCTGAACTCGCCGGGAGCGGACACACTTAGCCGGCTTATCCACATGGTTCTTACCGAGCAGGATACGAATCTTCTCCGAATAGTTTGCAGTCAGCTCTACAACGCCAACATTCAGAGCGCTGTTGTCGACGGCACGTTTACTCGGATTCACTTTCCACAGATTGTCCGCGCGCTCGAGCTTCGCGAGCGAACCGAGGCTCTGGCTGGAACGACGGCTATCGCCGCTGGGACATTGCACAATCTTGAGCTTGTTGGCAGTCGGACTCCAGTAAAGGTGTGGCCGAAGGAAGTTACCGGCGGCCCTGCACTTCTGGAGAGGATAATCCCGGGGGTGGCATTCTAGAGATACAACGTGCTAAAGACCCGCTTGCACTCCGGAAACCGACCGGAGCGTGGGCGTCCCGCCCGCCACGGCTGTAGCTCATCGCGAAGTTCCCAACTCTCCGCTTTCCCCTTGCCTTCGGGCACCCGAGACGGGCGCGCTCCGAAAGGCCCCGCCCCCTACGGAGCGCGGGCGTCCCGCCCGCCACGGCCGCACTGCACGGCAAAGCCCCCACTCTTCGCATAACCCTCTCGCCGGGAGTCGTACCCATCCTCATCGTACGTAGGGCTGCGGGGCTTGCCCCGCCCCGTTATCGGTATCCGCACGCTTCCATACAACGTGGGTCATCCCCAGTTCGTTCTAGTGACGTTTGGCTAAGGACTCCTACAAAAAAGGGCCTTGCGCATTTACCAGTAATACGCTCAACTTCTATCCGGCTACCATCGGAGGAAGCAATACTCCCCTCGACATTTGGGCGAAACAGCACCCCTTCCGGACCTCGCCTCCGTAGCGAAGCGCCACCACGCTACCTCCATCGTCGCGCGTGCGAACTCTGGAGTTGCCCCGCCTGCACTGTGGTTGAGCCGCGCCGAACGCAGCGGCCGCTGAGGAGGTCAACGGTTTCTCGCGCAGAGACGCAGAGACGCAGAGAGCGGCAAACGTCAAGGGTCTCCTCACGCTGAGGCGCGGTGAAAGGCCATCCGTGACTCGGAGCGCGGGCGTCTCGCCCGCCACGGTCGCGCAACTACGCGGACCTCCTGTTTAGCGCGTTACCGATCTTCGAGCGCCCGAGACGGGCGCGCTCCGACGTATGGCGTGCATGCTATCCCTCCCGAACGAACATCGCATCCGCCTCAGTCCGGCTGATCAGCACCTCGCGCGGCTTGGCGCCGTCGAGCGGTCCCACCACTCCCCGCTCCTCCATCTGGTCCAAGATGCGCGCAGCGCGCGTGTAGCCTATCTTGAAACGCCGCTGCAGCATCGATGTGGAGCCGGAGCCGTTCGACACGATGAGCTTCACCGCGTTCTCGAAGAGTTGGTCCTCTCCTTCTCCCCCGCCGCGACCTTCCGGTTCTCCGGAGGCCGCCGCAAGCGGAACCATGGAGTAGCTGGGCCGCTCCTGCTTCTTGAGGTAGGCCACCAGGCGGTTCGTCTCCCCTTCCGAAAGATAGCAGCCCTGCATGCGAGTCGGCTTGGGCGCGTCAATGGGGAGGTAGAGCAGGTCTCCCCTGCCTATCAGCCGCTCCGCGCCACCGGTGTCTAGTATCGTTCGGCTGTCTATCTGGGAACTGACCGCAAAAGCCAGTCGTGAGGCGATATTCGCCTTGATTGTTCCCGTAATGATGTTCACCGACGGCCTCTGGGTAGCCACCACCAGGTGAATGCCAGTGGCGCGGGCAAGCTGGGCCAGCCTGCAGATCGAGCCCTCAACCTCGGCTCCCTGCTGCATTATGAGGTCGGCAAGTTCATCCACTATCACGACGATGTAGGGCAGCCGCTCATCTTCGGGCACGCGCTGGTTGAACCCCTCCAGGTTCCGCGTTCCCAGCTTGGCAAACTCGTCGTAACGGCGGTCCATCTCCTTCAGAGTCGCGCGGAAGATGCCCGAAGCCTGCTTCACGTCCTTCACCACCGGGTGCATCAGGTGCGGGATTCCGTCCCAAAGCGACAGCTCCACGCGCTTTGGGTCGATGAGTACGAAGCGCACCTCCCTGGGCGATGCCCGATAGACGATGGACGCGATGATTACGTTCAGGCAGACAGACTTGCCGGAGTTTGTGCTGCCCCCTACCAGCAGGTGGGGCATTCTGGCGAGATCGGCGTAGCGATACTCGCCGGAGACATCCT
>VFKD01000016.1 GCA_009885735.1 bacterium | reverse complement strand
GCCCTGGCCGAAAGTCTGCCGCTTGTCCATCTTGGTAGGCGCCTATCCAATAGTCGTCTACCATGAGATTCGGCACAAGCAGCTTGTATTCCGCTTCGGTAGTTATACAGACCAAGTGGCCCTTCACGCCACGGAAGGTACGCTTCGAAGCGGCGTCGAACGCCTGCTGCCATGTACATTCACCAGGCACGGATATTGCTTGATAGTAGTGCTTGGTCGTAGGGTTATGGAGCATCGGCGCCTGGTCCGCGGGCTTCACGGACGTGGTGACTTGCGCCGTTGCCGTGCGCACCGTCAACAGTACTGCCATAGTGGCTATGAACCTCATCAGCACCCTCCCTACTGGTAGCGAGACCCGTTTGTCACGCTCCAAACATGGCTCAGTGGTCGAACCAGCGATGAGGGGTTCAAGGCTCACAAGTGCAATTCCTGCGCCGGACCGGGACAATCTCGGCACTCGGCGTCGAGATGATCTTGCCGAGGCCGTCCACGCCCTGGGGCCTTGGCGCGTCTATCAGGTATCCTTTGGCGGAAGCAGGCCACTAGAACGCAGCCCAAGCAGGGTGCGCCATGCGCCGCACTTAACTGACCTGAGGGAACCAAATCACGGCGGACCATCGTAGTGGAGATAACCTCGCGTGCTGCTTGCACGCCGGCCTTGGGTGCGATGCAATCCCCCGGCGCCCAATCTTCCAGTTGACCCATGGTCTTCCGCAGTAGAAGTTATCCGTAATCGGAGCGTGCCAACGTGAAAACCCGTCCAATACTTGCCATCGCTTGCTTTGCGGCCGCTCTCGCGCCCGCCTCAGCACAAGAGTCCAGAAACATCAACAATTCCCGATTTGCCACCGTCGCTTCTGGGCCGATGCAGGCAATGTTAGTGGAAACCGGCACGAATCCGACCTCGGACACAGTTCGGCGCCTCACCGCGCAGAGAGTCATGGCGGCCAGACGCTCGCGCGACGGCGCGGTTAGCCGATACATGGCAGCCCTGCGCAAGACATCCGGCTATCGTGGCGAAATGACGCCGGGCATCGCAGACATCGTGATGCTGAAGAGCAGCGGCAGGCTCGTTCTGCCGCGCAAGACCCGCGCGGGCGACATCACGTTCGTCTTTCCCGCCACGTCGAGCGAACCTGGAGGGTGGCAGCCGGCCTTCCAGCAGGACCTGCGGACCATCATCGACATCGTCTATCCCGAGCTGAAGAGCCTCTATGGAGATCCGGCGTGGACAGGCACGATCAAGATTATCAACGGTGACACGCTTCCTGCGGGCCAGCTGATCTCGGACCCGAACGCGCTCTCCGGCGGCGTCCTGAACCTGTCGACGAACGAGATCACGTTCGCTCAATATCACTCTGCCCAGACCACCGTGCTGAACCTCACCCAGATGCTTATCCTGGCGTTTCGCGGACCTAGCAGTATCTCCTACGACGCATGGGAGCGGGGCATGGCGAGAGCGGCAACGCTCGCCACCATTCGGAACGTGCTGCCAATTCTCTCGTCCGCGCCCTCCGCTGCGTTCGGCGGAAACCTTGGTAATCTGTCGGTCGCGGACCCGCTCTGGCATGCGCTGGATCGCTACGACCTGCTGAACCAGCCGCCGCTCGGCAACGACCGATTCTTCCCGGTTGCGAAAGTGAACGGCGAGGTCAACACGCCCTCATTTCCGCTGATGCTCGTTGCTCGGCTCGAGATGAGCGGGTCGGCTTGGCTGAAGGTTGCCACCGAAGACCCCTCATTCTTCCGAACTTTTAACCAGATGTACTACACCGCTCTTGCCTCGCAGCCCACCCTGAAAAACGACGTGCCAGCGCTCAAGCTGCTTGCCAGGGCTGCACTGACAGCCGATGGCGCAACGGGAGTGGAGGGGCGGGACTTCCTAGATTGGTATCAGCGGCAGTTTGTGCTGGACACCAGCGTCTCGCCCGGAGCCAAGCTCTATGCGGAGATATCGGCGCTGAGGCCCGACACGGCCGCGGACGACGACTTCAGCCTGGGAGTCATCCTCACCTACTTCCAGACCGGATTCGACGGCTCCGCCAACAGCGACGAAACCAACCTTGCCGGGACCGCCTACCCTATCTACTGGGACTTCCCATTCCAGAACCGCCTGTTCATCGGCGCTCAGTATGAGCGTGTCGACGTTCGTGACGGCATTGGACCGGTCGCGCCAACGTTCTTCAACACGATTGGCGGTGATGCCGCGCTGGAAGGGCGGATGCGGGTTGCACTCGACTTCCCCATCAACCAAAGCAGCCTGCGAATTGTGGCGGCCCCTCGCTCGATGGGCAAGCTGACGAGTGCAAACAACTTCTGGGGGACCGTGGTTGGCGCCGACACCGGAACGATCAAGATCGAGGCGGACGGCATCTCAAGCTCGACCCTTGACGTCAAGCAGGGCGCGTTTGGAGCCCAGGTCGATCCGGCTCTCTTCAGCATTCCGCGGAGAGCGACCGTCACGTTCACGCCTCCTACAGGTCCGGTCGTGGTCTCGAGGGTCAATACAGGATACAACGAGTATATCGCCACTGTCTACGCAAGCGAGCCCGTTGCCAGCCGCACCCGCGTGCTGGAGCCCGGCCCACGGATGGTGACGTTCCCGATTCGGCCTCTGCAGCCCAAGCCGACCCAAGCGCTGCTGGACCCGCTCACCGACCTGCCGCTCTTCAATGATGGCAATCTGCTGATGGCCACCTGGAATCAGAATCTCCCCGGCGACGACAAGTATGTCCGGAGCCCGTCGCTCGACCCGCTGCAGCCCGGACGGGGCTACTGGACGCAGCTCGCGGTTCAGAGAGCCGTGAAGATAATCGGGCGAACCACGGACCAAGAAGTGGAGATAAGCCAGAACCTGGTACACGGCTGGAATCAGTTTGGCTCGCCTTATGAAGTCCCTGTGGAGCTTGCCTCGCTTCGGTTCCAGTACCTTGCGGATAACGTTCCAGTCGACCTTGCGACCGCGGTCAGCCGAGGATGGATTGTGGCTGCCGACGTTCCAGGAGTGGGCAAGGTTTCGGTATATGGGTTCGACAGTTCGCTTGGTTATGTGCCGGCAGTGCGTCTAGAAGCCTGGACCGGCTACTGGATACGTGTGCTGGTCTCCGAGGGTGTTACGATAACCTACCACAACCCGAGCCGAGCGTCACGCGCGGCTCGGCAGCGTGCCGCGGACATTCCGAAGTCGCCCGGATGGTCCGTCCCTATTACGGTGCGATCCGCCGCAGGGCTGGGAGCCACGGCATATATTGGACAGTCGCCAAGCGCGACCGCAGGTTTTGACGCAAACGCGGACGCCTTGATGCCGCCGCTGTTTTCGCGCAGCTCTCCTGCAATCTCATTCGACCACACGGACTGGGGAGCAAACTCAGGCTCCTACTTCTCGGACATTCACAGGCTCGGCACGCGAGACACTTGGTCATTCATCGTTACAGCCCCGGACCCGACGCAGACGTACACCGTCTCGTGGCCGAACTCTGCGGCAGTTCCGCGAAACCTTCGTCTGGTGCTCATCGACCAGGCGACAGGCCGCCGTCAGTATCTGCACTCGACCTCCAGCTATTCGTTCGTGCCGGGCGATTCGCCCAGCCGCAACTTCCAGATAACCGTGGAAGACCGCTCCCGAAATGGGCTGAGAATACTCAATGCTGCCGCGCGAACGAGCAGGGCGAGCGGAGGAAGAACCGTTGAGATAGCCTATGACCTGTCGCAGGGCGCCATCGTAACCACCGAGATAAGATCCGGAGACGGCCGCATGATTCGCAGGCTCGATCCTGGGCGCGTGGCAGGGCCAGGGAGGACGCAGCTCATCTGGGACACGCGGGACGACCGCGCGATTACGGTGCCATCCGGCGCCTACCTTGTACAAATAACAGCGCGCTCGCCGGAAGGCGATGTGGCGCGCACAATTCAGCCTGTTACGGTGATACGCTAACATGACTACGAACACGATGCTGATGGTCGCCGGACGAACGCCCATTCGGGCCCTGGCCTTGCTCTGTGCCGCGTTTACGGCGCTCTCAATCTCCGCTTGTGGCGGAGGGGGAGGCGGTGGAGCTTCGGCGGACGTGATTGGCCGGATCCTCCTTGTCACCACGGGATTGCCTCCAAGCCCTGGCGCGACAGTCGCTGTGAGCGGCAAGAACGTGGTCTCCGGAATAGACGGGACGTTCACACTGCGCGGAGTCTCGGCTACGGCCCTTCTGCTCACCGCCTCCGCAGCGGGAGTTCGACCCTTGAGCCAGCCGCTGGGCGCCCTCAAGGCAAACGCGGTGAATGACCTTGGCGATATCTACCTGTCCGATACGGGCTATACGTCTGTGGCGACAGGAAGGGCTGTGCGAGCGGATACGCTGGCACCAATTCTGGGAGCAAAGGTCCGAATTAGCGGACAGACCGTGGTGACCCTTGCCGATGGCAAGTTCAAGATTACGGGTCTTCCAGAGGGTGTGGGCGGACCCAGCGGTCCAGTTGGACTCATTGTGGCGACGGGCCTCGAAGACAAGGGAATGATCATCGACCCGCCGCTGGGACCCTCGCCGCCGGATAACGCCCTTGGGGATGTGCTGGTCTCGCCACCCGTAGGAGGCGTTCCTGGCGGGCCGACCAATATTCGAGGTACGATCACGCTTACTGGTTCGACACTGCTCGCAGGCACGGTCGTCTCGCTTGTTAATCGGACCACCGGCGATCCCCTGGGCTCAGTGACAACCGGCACAACGGGTACGTATGGCTTCTGGGTGGTTGCCGGCGAGTATACCGTTCGGGCAGAGCGAGCTGGGTTTGTCACGAAGACACAAGATGTGAGCCTGCCTCGACCAGACGTGCCGGTCACGCTCGACATGCTGTTGGTGCCGTAGGGGCCTACCCACCGACCGTAGGGGCTGGCCTTGTGCCTGCCCAGCGATCGACCGTAGGGACCGGCCTTTGTGCCCGCCCATCGACTAATCCGAAGGTGACTCGATGAACACTGTCCCACGTGCGCAGGTCCTATTGGTGGTCCTTATCGCCGTGATATGCGTGTCGGTGGGCGAAGCGCTCCTCGCCGCCGGCATGAAGCAGGTCGGAAAAGGGGGTCACTCCGGCATAGGATTCGCGCTTGCGGCCGCCTCGAACGGCCGCGTCATCCTAGGCACATGCCTCATGATGGTCTTCTTTGGACTCTACTCGCTATCGCTCTCCTGGGCGGACCTCAGCTTCGTTTTGCCGCTGACGGCCCTCAGCTTCCTCTTTGGTGCTCTTCTCGCCCACTTCTATCTCGGCGAGGTGGTTAATTCGGCCCGGGTGATAGGCACGCTCATCATCATGGTGGGCGTGGTTGTGGTTGGCCGTGCCGGATAGCCTGAACTTCTGGGCCTAGCTAGAATGCTCGCCGCACTCTGCCTCACCGCTCTGGCCGTGACGACTGGGTATCATGTCGCCGCAGTCGCTGCCGCGATGCGGTGGCGCCGCAGAATCCCTCCCGTGTCCAGCGGTACACTCTCTCTCACCCTTCTAAAGCCGCTGCGAGGAGCTGATCCAGAACTCTTCGAGAACCTTCAATCCTTCGCGCAGCAGGACTATTTGAGCTTTCGATTGGTGCTCGGTGCGCTCGACTCACAGGACCCGGCCCTGGACATTGCGCGCGAGATCGCCCTTGAGAACCCTGATGTTGATATCCAGATCGTCGCAGGCGGCGAGCCTATTGGCCTCAACCGCAAGGTTGCCACCCTGGTTGCGATGCTTCCACTCGCCTCTGGTGAGCTGCTCGTTCTCTCAGACAGCGACATGCGCGTGCGGCCGGACTACTTGACGCAAATCGCCGCGGAGTTCGACCGGCCCGAGGTGGGCCTCGTTACGTGCCTCTACCGAGGCGCCGAAGCGCGCGGCTTGGCATCGAAGCTGGAGGCCCTGGGCATCGGCGAGGACTTTGCCCCGAGTGTTCTCTTGGCAAACAGCACAGCCGGCATGGCGTTTGCCTTTGGCAGCACGATCGCGCTGCGCAGGAGCGTTCTTGCCGAGATAGGCGGCCTCGAATCGATAAAGGATGAGATTGCCGACGACTATCTGCTCGGCGCCAAGGCGCGAGCGCTGGGACACGAGGTTGTGCTGTCGAGCGTCGTCGTCGAGACGGTACTTGGCAGGCAGGCTATGGGCGAGATGCTCGGCCGACGGCTGCGGTGGGCAAAGACGGTTCGCGCGATGCGGCCCATGGGTTACTTCGGGCTGCTGACGGCGCAGACGCTGCCAATCTGCGCGGCGGCAACGATCCTAACCCAGTCCAGCGCTGTGTCGGCAGCAGCATGCGCGGCCTACGCGGTTCGGGTCATGTCCGCCGCGTGGATTGCGCTTCGGTGTACTGGAGACCGGGAAGTCGCCTCCTCTATCTGGCTTCTTCCAGTGAGCGACCTGGTTGGATTCTGCCTTTGGCTGGGTGGGTTCCTGGGCGGCACGATTGTGTGGCGCGGAGAGCGGTTCCGGCTGGGGAGCGGCGGAAAGCTCAGCGAAATTCGCCGCCCCCCAGCGAAGGGTTGACGCCTACTTTTTAAGCATTTCTGGGGGCGGGGCCAACTCGCCTGCGTTGGCTACAGGCGCGGCTCCATCTTGGCCGCCGACGCCGGCAGGGTTGATCTTGGTGCCCACGTCCACCTTGTTGAGAGGCGAGTCGACGCCAGGGTCTGCTGGCTTACTGCTGCTGCATCCCGTCGCAACCGCAGCAAGTAGAGTAAGTGCTGACAACATCTTCGCGAGTCTTGGAAACATTGAATACTGCTCCTATAGAAACAAGATTAAGGCCGTGCCCCTCGATAGCGAGGGGCACGGCCCAGGATACTCCAAGTTGAGACTACGATCCAACTCGCATGAACGGACTCTCGGGGTAGTTGCTGCCACCGTAGGCATGCACTGCGCTGGTGTTGGTGTGGAAGTTCTGCCCTTTGACCCACTTCGCATGCCCGTCGCAGTACGCAATGTTCCAGCCACCGGAATGACGGTGAATCTTGTTGTTATTCCAGTCGCCCGAGAAACCAGTCGTGCAGGCGCTGCCGAACGTCAGCCCGCCGGACGGGAAGTAGCTCACGAAGTAGCCTTCAACCATGAAGGCGGACTCCGCCGGATTCGCTGTGAACTCGGCGCTCACGCAAGCTGACCAGGGTCGCGTCGGCGAGCAGTTCGTGGTGCGCGGCGTGGGGAAGCCCGAGAACATGATCGCGTTGCCCGGCGCGAACCACTGGTAGTAGTCGTATGGGAACCAGCCTGGCCAGACGTAGTGCGACGTCACCTTGGACGTTGCCGCCGTGCAGCCGGTCGTGAAGGTGCTTCGCTCCTTGGACCCGCTTGGGCAGATGAAGATGTCGGCGTTCTTGATGTAAGGAACGGTCATCTCCATCCAAGTGGTCCAGTTGCCGGTGTCAAGCCGATACCAGACGTACTCCGGCGACTGCTCGTCGTAGTCCTGCGAGTAACAGTTCAGGTGTCGTGAGAATCTCGAATTACGAGTCCAATATGGGCTAGCAAAAATAGTTACTCATACCAGGAGTCTTCAGGGAGGTCGATGGTGAATAGTAGTG